>JBBRUN010000031.1:0-19256 GCA_038247765.1 Gemmatales bacterium
GGACGACCCGCTCTTGGCCCGTCTTGATCCGCCACCCGAGTTCGACCTTGTTGCGCACGTGCAGCCAGCCCCCGGCGAGGTCGACATCTTCGATCAGCAGGTGGACCAGTTCGCCGACCCGAAGCCCCGTCTTGGCCAACGCGAAGTGGATCGGGAAGGCCCCGTCGGTGCAGTGCCGTAAGAACGACAGTTCCGGGACAGTCACGGGACAGGCACATTGGTTGGACCACGTCGACACAAGTCCTAGGCGGGCCTGGTCTGTTAAACGACCGGCTTCGAGTTAAGCATTTGGAAACGAGTTAACGCGAGGGTGTGCGTGTTCTCGCTTAACTCGATTTGCGTCTTCATTCGCTCAGGCCCCATCGCCACCGGGTCATCTCGGACAACATCGGTTGATTCGTCAGGTTGAACTGCAGCGGCGTCACCGTGATGAATCCTTCGGCCAGGGCGGTGACGTCGGTATCCGGGTGCGGTTCGGAGCAGCGGAATTCGGGGGTGGTCCAGAAGTATGTCCGGCCGCGCGGGTTCGTTCGCCGGTCGAATTTCTCCTCGTAGACGCTCACGTTCTGAGGCATCACGCGGATACCCTTCACCGGGCCGCGCTCCAGCGGCGGAATATTCACGTTGAACAGGCTCCCCTTCGACGGGCTGTGCGCGAGGATTTGCTCCACGACTTGCCGGGCGTAATCGGCGGCCTTCGGCCAATCGAGCCGGGCGTCTTTCGTGTACTCCAGCGAGCACGCGATGGCGGTGTGGTGGTAGAAGGCAGCCTCGATGGCGGCGGCGACCGTGCCCGAGTACAGCACGTTGATGCCGGCATTCGAGCCGGCGTTAAGGCCGCTGACGATCAAATCGGGCGGCTCGGTCAGCAGTTCGAGCAGCGCGAGCTTCATGCAATCGGCCGGCCGACCTTCGACCGCCCAACCCAAGAAACTGGCGTCGCTATCGTCGAAGACCTCCGTGACGAGCAGCGGCGTCAGCAGCGTGACCGAGTGCCCGGTGGCGCTCTGCTCGGTCGCCGGGGCGACGACGATCACTTCGCCGAGCTTCATCAGTTCCTTGCGGAGGGCCCGCAAGCCGGGGGCGTAGATACCGTCGTCGTTCGTCAGCAAAATCCGCATGGGGCTTCTCTCGGGTCGGGGACTACAAAGATTCTATGCTCCCCATCGACCACTTTCGCCACTGCCCGAATTGCGGGGCCCCCGCTGCGCCGGGTAAGAGTCCCTTCCGCTGCCCGGCGTGCCCATTCACCTACTACTTCAACCCGACCGTCTCGGCCGGGGCGTTCCTGTCAGACTGCACCGGGCGCCGGCTCGTGATTCGCCGGGCGAAGGAACCGGGCCGCGGATTGCTCGGCGTCCCCGGCGGCTTCATCGACATCGGCGAGTCGGCGGAGGACGCACTCCGACGCGAGGTGCGCGAAGAGGTCGGTTTGGAAATCGCCGAGGTCCGCTTCTTGGGATCGTTCCCAAATCTGTATTTCTACAAAGGCGTGACGTACCCCGTCTGCGATCTGCTCTTCACGGGTCGGGCGTTGAATCCGGAATCGGCCCGCGAATTGGACGGCGTCGCCGGGATCGAATGGCGGACGCTGGAAAGCTTGCGAGAAGACGAGTTCGCATTTGTATCGATGAAGGCGGCGTTGCGGGCGCTGCGCGATCCGACCCGATGACTATTGCGCGGAATCGACCGGATGGTTTCACTTCGCACCACCATATTCCCCTAGCCCTTGCGAAGCCGTCGGTGTACCTTTCCGGCAGTGTCGCCCGGAAAGGACCTCGATGCTCGCAGCCCCTTTGCTCCACCCGACCGCGCTCATCGGGCCGGAGGTCGCCCTCGCCCCGGATGTCCGCGTCGGGCCGTTCGCCATTCTTGATGGCACTATCACTCTCGGGGCCGGGTGCGTCGTCGGGCCGGGCGTGCACTTGCTGGGCACCATCGTTGCCGGGGCGAATAACACCTTCCACACTGGCTGCGTGATCGGCGATACGCCGCAGCACTTGGCCTACGCCGGGGAGCCGACGACGGTGGAAATCGGCGATGGCAACGTCTTCCGCGAATACGTGACGATCCACCGGGGGATGCCGGCGACGGGGAAAACCACCATCGGGAACAAGAACTTCCTGATGGCCGGGAGCCACGTTGCCCACGATGGCCGGGTGGGGAACAACTGCATTTTCGCCAACGGGGCCGTCATCGGCGGGCACGCGGAAGTCGGCGACGGGGCATTCCTGTCCGGGAATACCGCCGTGCACCAGTTCTGCCGCGTCGGTCGCTTGGCGATGCTCTCGGGCACGTCGGCTGTCAGCCAAGATCTGCCGCCGTTTTGGATCGTCCAAGAGATCAACATCGTCCACGGTATCAACGTCGTCGGCATGCGGCGGGGGGGCATCCCGAATGCGGAGATCCAAGCCGTGCGGCGGGCGTTCAAGCTCATCATCCGCGGCGGCACGACGATCCCTGCGGCGCTCGCGCAGATCGAATCCGACGACGGCCACTTGGCGGCCGTGCGGGAACTCATCGACTTCATCCGCAGTTCGAAACGCGGGATTTGCACCGGCCGCGCCGCGCGAAGCTCGGATGACTAAGGAGGCGTCGCCGACCTCGATGCCGGCGGCGTGGGAATGCTGCACCGGCAGGGAGCTCGATACTCCCGCGGTGGCGAGCCGGCCCCGTGAGGGGTCGGAATTCTCCGGAGCGCAGTCTTGCGGAGGATCATAGGCTCGCTCGCAATCGCAATGGGGGAAGGATTGAAAAGCGGCGTCGGGCGGGGGGCGGCGAAGTCGGATCAGCCGTCATAACGGGATCGCGGCACCGTCACCGACAGACAACGGTGGGGCCACTTCAATTTGTACATAACGCACTCGCTCAGCCGCCGAACGCTGAGCTGGGTCGTTCGGCATCTTCGACACCGGCTATTGATTGAGGATGACAACGGGGTGTCAGTCGGGCTGAGAGAAGAATTCGCGGGGCGTGGCTCCGCGGTGTCCGGATTGGGGTTTGGGCTCCGCGGGGCGGTGCCTTGTCTCGACCTCAAATCGATGGAAGGTCGGGCGCTTGTGGCTGCCGCCGGGCAATCAGGTTGTCGCTAGTAGCCAAGCATTGTCGCGACTCCGTCCGAAAGCTTCGACCGTAACAATGCGGCGTCTGGAGTTCACGGAATGAAGTTGACCATCGGCGTTGAATGGAAGCACGCCTACAATCCCCTCCATGAACCCAACCGAATTCCTCGCGGTTCGGCGCGAGTCGCTCGTCAAATACTTGGCCCACCACACGTCGGCGGAAATCCGGTTCGACGACACCTCCCGGCAGCTCTATTCCACCGACGCCAGCCACTACCGGATTGTGCCGCTCGGCGTTATCGTGCCTCGCACGGTCGCCGACTTGCAGGCGACCGTGCAGATCGCGGCCGAGTTGAATGTGCCGATCACGGCCCGCGGCGCCGGCACGAGCCTGACCGGCCAGAGCATCGGCCCCGGCCTCGTGCTCGATTGCTCGAAGTACCTCAATGCCGTGGGGGAAGTCGATGTCGCCGGTCGGCGGGTGGCGGTGCAGCCGGGCGTCGTGCTCGAGCATTTGAATGCGAAGCTCGCGCCGCACGGGTTGATGTTCGGCCCCGATGTCGCCACCATCAACCGGGCCACGCTCGGCGGGATGATCGGCAACAACTCGGCCGGGGCACGCTCGGTACTATTCGGGCAAACGGTCGATCACATCCGCTCGCTGACGATGATCCTCGTCGACGGAACGATGCCCGAGTTCTGTAAACTCTCCGAGATGGAACGGGAATCGAAGGAAGAATTCGCCACGGCCGAGGGGCACATTTACCGCGCTGTCGGCAAGATCGTGCACGACAATGCCGAGGAAATCGAGAAGCGCACGCCCAAGATTCTGCGGAAGGTCAGCGGGTACAACCTCGCGGGCCTGCTGCCGGAGAACGCCAAGTCGCATGCCAACTCCCTCGTGCCGCTGCTGGTCGGTTCCGAGGGGACGCTCGGCGTGATCGCCGGGGCCGAGTTGAACTTGGTGCCCCGGCCGAAACAGCGCGGGCTGCTCGTGCCGCATTTCGATTCGCTGAACGCCGCGCTCGAGGCCCTCGCGATCTGCCTCGAATTCCAGCCTTCGGCCGTCGAGTTGATGGATTCGATGCTGATCGACTTGGCGCGGAACCAGCGTTCGCTGAGCCGGACGATGGCGGCGATCCACGGTCGCCCGGCGGCGCTGCTCATGGTCGAATTCTTCGGCGACACCGTTGCCGAGGTCGCGGATCGCGTCGAGAAGTTGGCGGCGCGGCTCGCCGATGTCAACGGGATGTCAGCGGCTGTGCGCGCGACCGACCCGGCGCTGCGCGATCCGCTCTGGAGCCTGCGCAGCGCGGCGGTGCCGTTGCTCTACGGGATGCCGGGCGACGGCAAACCGGTGACGTTCGTCGAAGATTGCGCCGTCGCCCCGGAGCGATTGCCCGAGTTCGCGGCACGCTTCCGGGCGATCTTCCGCAAGCACGGCACCGACGGGGCCTTCTACGGTCACGCCAGCGTTGGCTGCCTGCACATCCGCCCGGTGTTGAATCTGCACGACCCGGTCGACATCGTGCGGATGCGGGCCATCATGACCGACGTCACCGATCTCGTGCTGGAGTTCAACGGCTCGCTCAGCGGCGAACACGGCGACGGACTCGTCCGCAGCGAGTGGAACCGCAAGATGTTCGGCGACCGGATGTACGAAGCCTTCCGGCAGGTGAAGCGAGCCTTCGACCCGGCCAACGTCTTCAACCCCGGCAAGATCGTCGATGCCCCGGCGATGGAGGAGAACTTGCGATTCAAGCCCGGTGCGGCGACGCCGGAGACCGAGACGATCTTCGACTATTCCCAGCAGGGCGGTTTCTTCCGCAGCATCGAACTTTGCAACGGCGCCGGCGTCTGCCGGAAGACGCAAGGCGGCGCGATGTGCCCGAGTTACCGGGCGACCCTCGATGAGCACGACAGCACCCGCGGCCGAGCGAATGCCTTGCGAATTGCGCTCAGCGAACCGACCGAAGCGACGCCGTTGGCATCGCGCTGGCTCGCCCCGGTGATGGACCTTTGCCTGAGTTGCAAGGCGTGCAAAGCCGAGTGCCCGAGCAATGTCGATCTCGCCAAGTTGAAGGCGGAGTTTCAACAGGCGTACTACGCGAAGCGATACCGGCCGCTGGGCCACACGCTGGTGAAGAACGTCCACCGGCTCAGCCCGATGGGTGCGCGCTTCGCGGGGATGTCGAATTGGATGGCGCGCCGGCCCTTCGCCCGAGGTTTGCTCGAAGGATTGGCCGGGATCGACCGGCGCCGGAGCTTGCCCGAGTTGCACGCGGAGCATTTTCGAAAGTGGTTTGCACGTCGGCCGAATACCACCGGCAAGCCGGTGATCTTGCTCGACGACTGCTTCACGACATTCCAAGAGCCGCAGATCGGCCGGGCGGCGGTGACGTTGCTCGAGCGCGCCGGGTATTCCGTGAGTCTCCCATCGATCTGCTGCGGGCGGGCGATGATCTCGAAAGGGTACTTGCGCGATGCCCGCGACTTGGCCAAGGCCGGCATCGCCAAGCTTTCGGCCGCTGCGGCACAGGGCGTGCCGATCCTAGGCCTCGAACCGAGTTGCATTCTGACGCTCGCTGATGAATGGCCCGAACTCGTCCCCGGCGCCGCGGCGGAAGCCATCGCGCAATCGGCCCAACTCGCGGAGAGCTTTTTAGCGAAAGTGCTGCCCACGAAGCCGCTGACAACGGACCGTCAGCGGGTGCTCTTCCATCCGCATTGCCATCAGCGGGCGCTCGTGGGCGTCGCAGGGACGATGCAGGCGTTGGCCGGCGCCGGCTGCGAGGCGACCGCCCTCGACGCCGGGTGCTGCGGCATGGCCGGGGCCTTCGGCTACGAGAAGAAGCACTACGACCTCAGCGTGCGGATCGCGAACCTCGATCTGATTCCCAAATTGAAAGAATCGCCCGGCGCGACGATTGTGGCCACGGGAACGAGTTGCCGACATCAGATCCGCGACCTGACGGGCCGGCCTGCACTGCACCCGTTGGAAGTGATGTTGGAGTCGCTTTACGGTGCCAATCGGGACAATGGCGGCACGGCGCCGGCGGGTTGAGGCATCGGCTGCGGTACCGGCGGGTTCGGCTCCATCCCGGCGACCGGGGTCGTCGATTGCAACGGCGTCGCAGGCGGAACCGGAATCGGCGTCGCCGAGGGGAGCGGTGCCGCCATCGGACGGATGACGAACTGGGGAACGGGATCTGCCGTCAATTCGATGGCGAGCGCGAAGAGTCCGGCGGCGAGACTGCCGAGGCCGACCCAGACGGCCGGGTGCCCGCGATACGTGCGGCTCGGGAAAAGCCGGCGGAACGGGGTGGGGAAGAGTCGGTCTTGAATGGTCGCCAGGGTGCCCGCGCGCGGTGCGGGCAGTGGCACTCCGGCAACGGCCGCGCTGAGGCGCACGGTTTCGCCCAACAGTTCGCGGGCGGCGGCGTCGGTGGCCAGGCGCTCTTCGAACGCGGTCGCGGCATCGCCGGCGAGTTCCCCCGCCGCGTAGCGGAGCGCTAGTAATGCCAATTCGTCGGTCGGTTCAGGTCGCGGCATAGCGGGCCTCCCAGAGCGAGCGGAGTTTTTTCGAACCTTCGTGCATGCGGGCCAGGGCCGTATTCAACGGACACCCCAATTTTTCGGCCACCTCCCGGAACCGCAAGCCTTCGAAGATCCGCAACCGGATCACGGCTTGCTGAGCTTGGGGCAGTTCCGCCAAGAGACCCTGGAGAAGCGAGGCGGTCTCGGCCGATTCCCCGGCGGCGACGGGATCGTCGGTACCGGGGTAGCCTTCCAGTAATTCCGCGAGTGCGAGCTTTGGCAGGCGTTTGGCGCGTCGCTTCAACAGCACGGCTTGCATGTGGGCCACCGTGAATAGCCAACCACGCAGTGTTTCGCCGGCGACAACGTCCGATTTTCGCAAAGCGCAGATGAACGTTTCTTGGAGGGCGTCTTCGGCATCGTGCGGATGGCGCAGCATACCGAGCAAAAAGAGGTAGATCGGTCGTTCGTAGCGCGCGTAAAGTTCGGCCAGCGCTGCGGCGTCCCCATCCCGGAAACGATCCAACAAGAGCGCATCGGTCGGCGCGGGAATCGCGAGGCCCGGTGTCACTTCTTTTTCTTCTTCTTGGGTTTCACTTCTTCTTCTTCTTCTTCTTCCTCTTCATCATCTTCGTCGTCGGCTTCATCCAGCTTGTCGCCGGCGAGTTTCTTGACGGCGTCGTCTTCGCTCATCTGGTTGGGCCCGGCTTCCGGTTCGATGTACCCGGCCCTCACGCGCGGATCCTTGAGCGTGATGATGCTGAAAATACCGGCGAGCAACGGGAACAAGCCGAACACGGCCCCCACGAAGGCCCACGGGTACGAACCGAGCGTGGACATCTGATAGGAACCGTAGCAAACGATGCCGCCCCAGATGAAAAAGACGATGCCAAACAGGATGTACTGCATCGTGTCGGCAACTTCTTCGTCGGAGGGCGGGGCATCGTTGAAAATCAGTGGGAACAGCCCGATGATGAGCATCCCCAAACCGATGATCGACGTGAGAACCCCTTGGCCGAGCAGCAGCGTGGACGGCATGACCATGAGCGCCGCGGCGGGGCCCCGGGCGCTGCGTTTGAACTTGTCGCGGACGGCGCCGAAGGTCGGTTTATTTTTCTGCGCGAGCCGTTCTTCGTCTTCGGATTCTTTCACGACTCCGTAAGCGGAGATATCGTCGTCGTCGTCATCTGCGGGTGCCTTGACCGGTGCCGGTGCCGGGGCGGGCACGGCGGCTTTGGCCACGGCCTTCGGCGCGGTGAGTTTGGGCTTGGCCGCGACCGGTTTGGCCACGATTTTCTTTGGCTTGTTGTCTTCCGCCATGTTCGACCCCGGCGCCACTCGTCCTTGCACCCCGGCATCGTACCGGATTTCCCGGTCGATTTCTAGCAGATCCGCACGAAGGAAATTCGCCCGAGTTACCGAGATGCCGACAATTGCGGAAGTACGGCATAGCGAATGCAAAGTGGGCTCCGGTCTCGATGTTCACGGCGGAGCAGTCTGCCACTCTCTTGCTACAGGCGTATCAAATGGTTGGAAATTCAGTCCCCGTGGTGGCCAGTTCACCCGCACAACCCGAAGACATGGTGGCGGTTCGCAGTCGCATCAGTTGGGGAGCCATCACGGCCGGGGCCGTGCTGGCACTGTCGTTGTATTTCGCGATGACGTTGCTCGGGGGCGCAATCGGCCTCTCGATCGGCGGGAAGGCGAGCGCTCAAACCCTCGAAGTCGGCGCCGCCGTCTGGGCCATCGTCACGACGGTCCTTTGCCTGTTCGCCGGGGGGTTCGTCGCCAGCCAGCTCACGGTTGGCGAGAATAAGCAGGAAGCGGCCGCATACGGTTTGTTGGTCTGGGCGTTGGTGTTCGCGATGCTGCTTTGGTTGATGGCGACCGGAGTCCAAGCCGGTTTCAATGCGATGATGGGCGTCGCGACGGCGGGCACGGCCGCTGCCAATGTGACCGCCAACAACACCACCGCAGACGATTGGGAAGCGGCGGCTCAAAAAGCCGGCGTCGATCCCAAACAGCTCGAAGAGTGGAAGCAGAAGGCCAAGGACGCGCCGGCTCGGGCGAAAGCGGCCGCCGATGATCTCGCTACGAAAGAAAAGCTGGAGCAAGCCCAACGGGACACCCACGAAGCCGCCAAGAAGGTGACGTGGTGGGCGTTCGTGGGGACGATGCTGTCGATGGCCGCAGCGGCGGGCGGCGGCTATCTCGGTGCGGGGCCGACGTTCCGTCTGTTCGCGGTGCCGGTGCGCACGACCCCGAATCGGATTATCGTCAGCTAATTTCTAAAAAGCTCGGCACTCGCCAAGTATCTGGGCGCGCAAAAAAAATCCGGGCACCATTCCTGGTGCCCGGACTACCACAGCGAACGATTGGGTCCCGTCCATCCCTACGGCCGCATGGTTGCTGAGACCGTTCCCCCCTCGGAACGGAGAAAGCACACAAATCTTTAGAGCACGTCGGGCGGGAAGCAAACAATCACATCGAAAAATCTTCGTTCGTATCGGGGCGTTACGCCCCTGATATCACTAATTACTGCGGAGCCGCAAGGGCGTGCCCTGTTCCCAGTCTTTGGGGATTGGCCGGAGTTGCTCTTCTTCGGTGTATCGCCAGTGGGCCACAGCTTCTTCGCCGAGCTGCCACGAGAATGCCGCCGAGCGACCGTTGATCCGCGTCGGGAAGTCGACCCGACCGTTCGTAAGGTCAACCAGCGACACGCCGAGTTGATCGAGTTCCGTAAGGGCGGAACCGTAGTTCTGCTCGGCCTTTGCGACTTCTTCCCGGAGCGAGTAGCGCCGATCGCGAGCCGACCATTCGAGCTGGCGGCGGTTGCGGTCGAGTTTTTCCTGTTCGGTGGCCAAGTCGAGCAAGTTCTTTTTGGAATCGACGATATCGGCCACGATCGACCGGACGAGCGGGAGCATCTGGCGAGCGGTGGAGAGGTCGACAGGCCCCTGTTTGCGATGGGCTTTCTCGTTCGAACCCGCGGTTCGTTTTGGAGAACTGTTCATGGTGGCTCCCCGTATGGACTGCGAGTCGGAATTTCGCTCGCACTCTGATTATAGTACCTCCTCTCGGAGGTGCGCTTTCTACCGATAGCGATATCGCAACTTTTTTCCTAGCCGAGTGCTTGCCACGGGTGCGCCAACGGATTCTTGCGGAGGATGTCAAATTAAGCTTTCAGCTTTCGGTCATTCTGCGTACCCCCTTCGCTGAAAGCTCTGGTTGCGATACCCCATACCACCGGGATGCGAGTTCGAATCGAGAACTGTTCAACGCTGTCGGCGCGGCGCGCCGGAAAAACCCGCCCGGGAACAACGCCCCCTGGTTCGACCTCGCGCGTCGATCTCGCTACAGTGCCTGTACCATGTTTTCACCTGCCCTCTTCGCGTCGTTCGCACTGCCGCTCATCGCCCTCGGGGCGGCGGCGGTCGCGGCGGGCGTGCCCGTACTCATCCACCTGCTTTCGAGGCAGCGCTATCAAATCGTCCCGTGGGCGGCGATTCGGTTCCTGATGGCGGCACAAAAACGCCACCGTCGGCGTATCGACCGTTGGGTGCTGTTGGCCCTGCGAATGCTCGCACTGCTTTTGCCGCTGGCCGCCATGTGCGCCGCGACCGACTGGGCCGAGCGCGGCTGGCAGTGGATTTCCCCCGGTAAGCTCGAAGCGGTGTCGAATGCGCCGCGGACGCACCACGTCATCGTGCTCGATGCGTCGCTGAGCATGACCACCGCCACCGACAACGGCACGCGATTCGAGAAAGCGATCCGACAGATCGACGAACTGATCCGCGGGGCCAACCCCGGCGACGGTTTCTCCGTCATCCTGCTCGGCAACGGCGCCCGCGCCGTGATCCCCGGCCCGGCCGACGACCTCGACGAGATCTTGCCACGCGTGCAAGCCTTGAAGGCGACCCACGGCAGCGCCGATTACGCCGGCGGACTGTCGCTGATCGCCGACACGCTGATGAACGCCGAGAAAGATTACCCGCGCCGGCAGGTGACGATCTTCACCGACGCCCAGCGCTCGGCGTGGAGCGTCGTGCTGCCGAAGACCGATTCGCCCCTGCCCGAGACGTGGCAGAAGGTGCTCGCGCTCGCCGATGTCGGCATCGTCGATGTCGCCGGAGCGGATGTCGAAAATCGGGCCGTCGTCAATATTCAATTGGCCGATCCGCTGGCCCTCGTCGATAGCTCCACGGCAGTTACGGCGACGATCCAGAACTTCGGTAAGACCGACCGCACGCAAGTCCGCGTCGAATTGCTGATCGGCCGGCCGACGGCCAACGGCACCGAGCCGGCTCCGGTGCTAATCGACGCGCTTCCCATCGACACCTTGCCCGCCGGGCAACAGGCGAGCGTGACATTCGTGCTCGATAAGAAATCGACGCGATTCCAAACGCCGGGGCTTCACCTGATTCAAGTGAAACTCGCCGACGCGGATGAACTCCCGGCCGACGACCAACGCACGCTGGCGCTGCAAGTGCGGGAGAATCTGCCGGCGCTGTTGGTGAACGGCAAAGGTTCCCCCGACCCGGCGAAGCGCGCGAGCGACTACCTCCAAACGGCCCTCGATCCCGCCAAGCAGAAGATGCCGGACAACCCGGCCCGACCGCGCACGGTGAGTTTGGCGGAGTTCGCCGATGCGGAGCTTTCGGATTTGTCGGCGGTCGATTGCGTCTTCCTCTGCGATGTTCCGGCACCGAGCGCGGCTCAAATCGCGAGGCTCGAAGCTCACTTGAAGCGCGGCGGCGGCATCGTCATCGGCTTGGGGCCGAACGTGGCCAACAACCTCGACTGGTACAACCAACTCCTCTTCAACGGCGGGAACGGCCTCCTCCCCGGCAAGCTCATGGGGATCGTGAAATCGAAGGTGGCCGACGTCGCCGATTTCCGGCTCGCCGCCGACGATGCGTCGTTCCGCCAAGATCCGTTGGCCGCGTTCCGCACCGATAACGCCCGCGGCGGCTTGCTCGCAGTACCCTTCAAACAGTACATCCGCATGGACGCGCCGGTCGATGGTCGCGCCCGGCGCGTCGTGTCGTTCGTGCCGGCCAAACCGGAGGTGTTGAAACCGGGGGAAGAACCGGCCAAGCTCGACCCCGCCATCGTCGAATGGGCCCGCCATCGCGGTCGGGTCGCCGTCTACTGTTCGAGCTTCAATCAGGACTGGACCGACTGGCCGGTGCTGCCGAGCTACCTGCCGATGGCCCACGAATTGTTGCGGTTCGCGGCGACGAGCCCCGACCGGCACACGCTCCGCGTCGGCGATGCCATCGAGGAACTCTACCCGGTGGCGCGGATCGGGTCGAAGGTGCCGATTAGCGGGCCGGACGGCTTGAGCGCATCCGAGCTGGTGCAGGCCGGTGATGAAACCGGGTTGCTGCGCTACGCCGACACGAGTGTGTCGGGCCTGTACCGGTTGGGCGGCAGCGGCGATAGCGCCACGGTGTTCGCGGTGAATGTCCCCGAGAACACCCGCGGCGGCGGGAGTGAATCCGACCTCGGCCGCGTCGAATATTCGAAGCTCAAAGACATCGGCTCGAAGGTGCAAATCGCCGCGGCGCCAGGGGACCTCGCCTTCGAGACCGGCGACGGCGGCCTCGTCGTGATGGCACCGCGGCCGCACGGGCCGACCATCGCCCGGTGGTTACTCTCGCTCGTGTTGCTCTTGCTCGTCGGCGAGATCGTCTACGCTTGGTGGATCGGGCCGGCGCGGGCCATTGCGGCGGGGTTGGCCCAAGCGGGTCAACCTCAGCAAAAGTCGGGTCTGCTGGTTCGCATCGGCGAGCACCTCTTCGGCATTGTGGCCCTCGGCGCGGCACTCGCTCTCGTCGCCATTGTGATCCATGCGGAACTCACCGGCCGACCCTTGGGTTTCCTGCCGGACGATCTCCGTTCGACCATCGAAGCCAACCTCGGCGTGCCCACCGCAGGGCCGGGCGAGGGCACCAAGTGGAAGGCCGAGACGGCTACGGCGTATCTGAATTCGTTCCGCACCGACCGCCGGTTGATCGGCGGATTGATGCTGCTCGCCATCGGCACGGTTGCGGCGTTCTACTGGTTGGAACGGCGCACGAGCGGCAAACTCCGACGGGTCGTTCTGCCGGCGTTCCTGCGGATTGCGGCGGTCTTGCTGCTCGGGTTTATTCTGCTCCCGCAACTGCGGCTCGCCTTCCAACGGGATCGCTGGCCCGATGTCGTCATCCTCATCGATACCTCTGCGAGCATGAGCCGGGTCGATCCGTACGCCGACCCCGCCGTGCGGGCCAAGGCGGCGGAAATGACGCTGGCTGCCGACGTACCGGAGGCGCACCGCTTGCAGCTCGCCCAGATGCTGTTGAACGGCAAGAAGACCGCGTGGATCGAGAAACTGGTGTCTGAGAAGCAGGTGAAGGTTCACCTGTACGCCATCGACGAACAACCGCGATTGCTGGCGTCCCTCGATGAACCGGGCGACACCGACACAGGTCGCAAAGCCGTGGCGTCGTTGAAGCCGACGGGGCCATCGAGCCAATTGGGCGACGGCTTGCGCGCCGTGCTCGGCTCGTTCGAAGGCCGTCCGCCATTCGCCGTGATCGTGCTCACCGACGGCATCACCACCGACGGCGAGAATCTGTCGAAAGCCGCCGAGCGTGTCGGCACTTCGGCCAATCGCAAGCGGGTGCCGATCTACACCGTCGGCCTCGGCGATCGATACGATCCGCCCGATGCGATCCTGTCGGATTTGAAGTCGGACGACGTGGTGCGCAAAGGCGACGAGTTGATCCTCGAAGCCCGGCTCGCGGTGCGCGGGCCGAACCCGCCGAAGAGCCTGCCGGTGATTTTGTACGAGCGGCAGGGGGACAAGCTCGTCGAGCGCGGCCGGCAAACGGTGACCATCGACCAAGCCGGGAAACCGGTGCCGGTGCGGATCGCCTACACGCCGACGGAAATCGGCGAAAAGACCTTCGTGCTCGACACGCCGGCGCTGCCGAACGAAGCCGAGACCGGCGATAACCGCCTCGAACGCGTCGTCCTCGTGACCGACACGAAGAAGCTCAAAGTGCTGCTCATCGACGGCTATCCCCGCTACGAATTCCGCTTCCTCAAGACGCTCTTCGAGCGCGAGATGGAAGCGGAAAAAGGCGGACGTTCGACCGACCTCGACGTGCTCTTCCTCGATGCCTCGTCGGGGCACTGGCAATTGGACAAAAGCACCGAACGGCTCCGCGGCGTGGTGCCGACGAAAACGCAGTTGTTCGAATACGACGCGGTGATCTTCGGCGACGTGAACCCGGTGCTATTGCCGAAGGCGAATCAGTTCCTCACCGATCTCGCGGAATTCGTGAAGGTCAAAGGCGGCGGGTTGATTTTCATCGCGGGGGAACAGGCGACGCCGCACAAGCTCTTCGAGACGCCGCTGGGCGAACTGCTGCCGGTGGCCCCGACTGAAAACTCAGCGAAGACCGGCGGCCCGAGCCCGACACCCGAGAACGCCCCGATCAAAGACGATTACAAACCGAAACTCACGGCGCTGGGGCGGTCGCATCCGCTGTTCCGCTTCACTTCCGACGAAGCCGAGAACGACCGCATTTGGGAATTGCTCCGCGGCTTCTACTGGAGCAGCGGCGGTTACCGCAAAAAGCCGGCGGCGGAGGTGTTGGCCACGCACCCGGTGAAGTCCGCCGAGGGGGAACCGAATACGCTCCACCCGATCGCCCTGCAGCAATTCGTCGGCGCCGGCCGGGTGATGTTCCTCGGCTTCGACGAAACTTGGCGCTGGCGGTTCCGCCTGACCGAAGTGCGCTTCGATCAGTTCTGGTCGCAGGCCGTGCGCACGGTCGCCCGGAGCAAAGTCGCGAGGATCGAACTGAAGACCGACAAGCCGACGACCTACCGGCGCGGCGAGCCGATCGGCTTGACGGTGCGCTTCCCGGACGACGCCCCGGCCCCGGGCGCCGACGCCGTCGTGAAAGTGCGCGTCGAACGCAAACCGATCCGGCTACCGGGGCAATCGGGCCGGGTCGGCGATTCGGAAACGCAAACGGTGCGGTTGACGAAAGTGCCGGGGACGCGGGCCACCTTCACCACCGTGCTGACGCGCACACCCGAAGGGGAGTACGCCTTCCAACTGACCGAAGGCTCGCCGACGAAGCCGGTCAACAACCCCCGAGCCGAGGCGAAGGTGCTACCGCCGCAGGGGGAACTCGATCAACTGAGTATGGATCGGGCCGACCTCGAAGAGACCGCGAAGAAATCCGGCGGCGAGTTCTACACCTTGGCCAACGCCGAGGAATTGATGGTGAAGCTCGCGGTGAGCGACCGGGATCGCGTGCAGTTGAACCAGCCCTGCCCGCCGCTGAGCATCTGGAATCACGCGGCCCTCTTCGGCCTGTGGGTGCTTCTGTTGGCGAGCGAATGGTGGCTGCGCCGCCGCGAGCGGTTGGTGTGACGCGATTGCAGTTCGACCTAGTTTTACGCGAAGTTCGTCTCATCGCATTCCGGTTTGTAGCCGACCCGCGAATCTGCGATAACGGACGTATCTAAAGCCGCACGTCCCGTCGAGATTTCGCATGAGCCGTTTGCTAGTCCCGCTGAAACTCTTCGTGTTGGTTTCGGGTGTCGCCTTGTGCGCGGTCGCCCTGAGCGGCGCCGACCCGAAACCAGCCCCGGAGGCGAAGGCCGACTTTGCGAAAACCGCGCAGCCGATCGTTGCCAAGTATTGCTTGGAGTGTCACTCCACCAAAGCGATGAAAGGGAGCCTCGACCTCGAGAGGTTCACCACCGTTGACCTCGTGCGGAAAGAGATCAAACCCTGGCAGCAGATCATCGAGCAGATCGAAGCGGGTGAGATGCCGCCGAAAGACAAGCCGCAACCGAGCGCCGATGAGAAGAAGCAATTGCTCGGCTGGATCCGCAGCTTCTTGGATACGGAAGCCAAGGCCCGCGCCGGCGATCCTGGGCACGTCCCGCTGCGGCGCCTGAGCAACGCCGAGTACGACAACACCATCCGCGATCTCACCGGAGTCAATCTGAAACCGACCCGGGAGTTCCCCGCCGACGGAGCCGCGGGTGAGGGCTTCACCAACGCAGCCGAATCGCTGTCGGATGTTTCCCCGGCCCTGCTGACGAAGTACATCAACGCCGCGAAGGAGATCGCCGAGCACGCCGTGTTACTGCCGGATGGGTTCCGCTTGTCCGCTGGTAAAACCCGGCGCGATTGGACCGACGAGAGCATCGCCCGTTTGAAACACTTCTACGCCGGCTTTCCCGCCGAGGGGCCGGCTTCGGCACTGCCAGTGACGCTGGTGACGGATGGGCACAATTCCGAGAGCATCGGCCGGCTGAAGCAGCTTTACGCGGCGAACGGCGCCGACGGTCGTTTGTCGATGGCACCGTACTTGTTGGCGACGATCCGCAATCGTGAGGCACTCCAAGCGGGCAAGCTCGATGAAGTCGCGGCCAAGGAGAAACTGAACGCGAAGTATCTGGGAATCCTCTGGGCGACGCTGATGGACAAGGCGCCTTCGCATCCGCTCGATGCGATCCGCGCCCGATTGCGAGTTGCCACCGAGAAAGACTCCGGAGCCATCGCAGCCGACATCGCTACCTGGCAGGCCGCGCTCTGGAAGATTGTCCCCATCGGCAGCTATCGCCACGGCGACTCCCCGCGACAGATGGCGAACGATCCACCCGCAAGCGAATCGCAAACGGTGCGATTCGGCGTGAAGCCGGCGCCCGGCCAGACCGAAGTGGTGCTCTCGCTCCGCAGTCGCGATCTGTTCGCCGACAAACCGGCGTCCGTTGTTTGGCAGCGGCCGCGCTTCGAAGGCCCCGGGAAAGCGCCGCTGCTATTGAAAGACTTCGCGACCTATGCCACCGCATTCGATCTCGATTACCCGACTGTCTTCGCCGAGACTTCCAAGTACCTCGCGGCCGCGTTGGAAGCTGCACACGATCGCAAGCTCACGGTCGCCGAGCTCGCCAAGAAGCACGGCGTCGATGCCGGGTTCTTGAAGCGCTGGATCGAAGTCGTCGCCGTGGAACCTCTCGGCAAACCGACCGAAGACACCATACTCCTTGGTCGGGCGGTTGCGCAGGCCAAGCTCGAGTTGCTCGATGAGAAGGCCCCGAACACCAGCTACCCCGCGATCAACGGTTGGCGCAAGAAGGGCACCGACCTGCCCATCGTGATCTCGAATTCCTCGGACGAACTCGAAAAGATCCCCGGCACCGTTCCGGGACGCGCCATCGCCGTGCACCCGATGCCGAAGGAGTTCGTCGCGGTCGTGTGGAAGAGTTCCATCGCGGGGAGCGTGAAAGTCGAAGCGCGGATCCAACACGCGCACCCCGCATGTGGCAACGGCATCGCGTGGTCGCTCGAACAGCGCCGCGGCGAACGCGCGGCCGTGTTCGCGGAGGGGGAACTTGACCTCGGCAAAGAGGCTAAGCCCGCCGCGAAGATCGTAAAGGTCGAAAAGGGGGATTCGCTGATCCTCGCCATCGATGCGAAGAATAGCGATCACATCTGCGACCTCACCGAGATCGCGATCACTATTACGGATGTCGAGAAGGCAACCAACATCTGGAACCTCTCGGCCGACATCGCCGACAACATTGGCGCTAGCAATCCGCACGCCGACAAGCTGGGAAACAAGGACACATGGAGCTTCGTCCGCGGTCCTTCCCGCCCGCTCGGCCAAGCGCAACCGAAACTCATTCCCGCCGATTCGTTCCTCGGCCAGTGGCGCGAAGCCGCCGCCGATCCGAAGCGAAAGGATGAAGCCGAGAAGATCGCGATGCAGGTTCGATCGCTGCTGTCCGGCGGGGTGCCGACGGTGATGAAGTCGCCGAACCGCGTCCTCTATGACAACCTCGTGTCAGTGGCGAGCCCGCTGCTGAATGATGTCGATCTCAATCGCTTCGCCAAAGCGCGACCGAAGGGGATGGAGTTCGGGCTTCCCAAGGAGCGTTTCGGCACCGACGGCAACATCGCGGCGGACACCGTCGTCGAAATCCGACTCCCGGCGGCGCTCTTCGTCGGCCGCGAGTTCGTCGTCGAAGGGAAGGTCCCCGAGGGGAGTGCCGCACGGGCCGTGGAATTCCAAGTGAACGGCAAATCGGCCGTCGCCGCCAACGCAGCCGGGTCCAAGAAACTGCTCGCGGGACACGACGACTTCCGCCGGGTTTTCCCGCTCTTCGTCTGCTTCCCCGCCGTGGTGCCCGTCGACGAAGTCGTGAGTTTGAAGATGTTTCACCGCGAGGACGAGCCGCTGATCCGGCTCTTTTTGAACGACGCACAGAAGAAACAACTCGACCGCCTCTGGCTCGAACACACCTTCATCAGCAAGCAACCGACGGCCGAGAACGACTACCTCCCGCAATTCATCGGCTTCGTCACGCAGGATCAACCGAAGGAATTGCTGGCGTACTACGAGGGGATGCGACCGCTGTTCAAGAAGCAGGCCGAGGATTTCGAGAAGCAGTTGGAAGCGGCAATTCCGAAGCAATTGGATGCGCTGATCGAGTTCGCGCATCGGGCCTACCGCCGACCGCTCGCCGAGAAGGAGCAGTTGGAACTGCGGGCGCTCTACCAAGCCATCCGCAAGAAGGGAGCAGCGCACGACGAGGCCTTCCGCGGCGTGCTAGCTCGGATCCTCGTCGCCCCGGCATTCTTGTTCCGCGTCGAGAAAGCGGCTCCCGGCAAAGACGCCGGCCCCGTCAACGATTGGGAACTCGCCACCCGGCTGAGCTATTTCCTGTGGGCGTCCGCACCGGATGCCGAATTGCGGACGCTGGCGACCGAAGGCAAACTCCGCGATCCGAAAGTCGTCGCCGAGCAGGCCGAGCGGATGCTGAAAGACGGACGCGCCCGCGCGCTCGCCATCGAGTTCGGCACGCAGTGGCTCCACGTCCGCGGCTTCGACGAACACAACGAAAAGAACGAAAAGCTCTTCCCGACCTTCGACGCGGCGCTGAAGCGCGCCATCTACGAGGAATCGATCCTCTTCTTCCAAGATCTGTTCCAACAGAACCGACCGGTGGCGCACATCCTAGATGCCGATGCGACCTACCTCAACGAAGCGCTGGCCAAGCACTATGGCATCCCCGGCGTCACCGGGCCGCAGTTCCGCCGGGTCGAAAAGATACGCCAGTACGGCCGCGGTGGCATCCTCGGCTTGGCGAGCGTGCAAACGAAAGAATCCGGAGCCTCCCGCACCAGCCCCACACTCCGCGGCAACTGGGTTTCCGAAACGCTCTTGGGCGAGAAACTGCCGAAGCCGCCGCCGGACGTGCCCAAGATTTCGGAAGAGGAAGCCGGGGCGAAACTGACAGTTCGCCAGCAGGTCGAGATGCATTCGAAGGCCCCGCAGTGCGCGGTCTGCCATGTGCGCGTCGATCCCTTCGGCTTCGCCCTCGAGAAGTACGACCCCATCGGCCGGCGCCGCGACAAGGATTTGGGCGGCCTCGCGGTCGACGCCAAGGCGAAGCTCAAAGACGGCACCGAGTTCGACGGTATCGACGGCCTGCGCAACTACCTACTGGAAAAGAAGAAGGACGTGATCGTCCGGCTGTTCTGTCGCAAGCTGTTGGGCTATGCCCTAGGTCGCCAAGTGAGCCTTTCGGATACGGCGCTGCTCGACGAGATGGTTGTCGAGTTGAATAAGTCGA
>JBBRUN010000032.1:0-19072 GCA_038247765.1 Gemmatales bacterium
AGAAGCTCGATGGGGCCAAGGCGCAGGCCTTCCGCATGCACGAACTGATTGAGAAAGTCCGGGCCGATTTGAAGGCGGAACCCAAGAAACCGGTCGTCCCCGAACCGCCGGTCGTCGCGTTGCCGGCGCAGATCTTCGGCGTCCTAACGCTCGATGGGAAGCCGCTCGCGGAAGCAGCGATCACCATCATCGCGGGCAAACGGGCCTTCACGGCGACGACCGATGCCGGGGGCAAATACGCCATCACCGATGCCCTGCCGATCGGCAAATACACCGTCATCGTGACGGGGGCCGACGCGCCGGCGAAGTTTCAATCGGCCGAGACCTCCGGGTTGACGGTCGATGTCGTCGCCGGGAAAAATATGCAGGACGTGAACCTGAAATCCAAGTAAATTAGCTCCCCTGCCGGGTTCTCCTCCGAGACATCTTCCATGACGCGCTCCCTCCGCTGCCTCGGGATCTTTTCGTTTTGGGCCATCGTGGTCGCCTGTAATTCGACCGGCACCCGGCCGCTGCAAGCCCAGCCGAAGCCGGCCGCGATCCCGCCCTCCTACCCGACGCTGACAACACCGGCGACCTTGGGAACCAAGCCGGGAAATACGGTCGAAGTGACGTTGACGGGGACGAACCTCCTCGACGCCACGAGTGTGTGGACGTCGCTCCCGAGCCAAACAACGATCCTCCCCGATCAAAAAGACGCCACGAAGCTGAAGGTGAAGTTCGTCATTCCCGCCGATGCCGCCGTCGGATTCCACACGTTCCGCGTCGCCACGAAAGCCGGCATGACGAACGTCCGACCCTTCGTCATCGACGATCTCCCCGAGGTTGAAGAGAAGCCGGGGAACACCAAGAAAGAGATGGCTCAAGTCGTCGTCGCGCCGTGCGTGATCCTCGGCAGCGCCGCCGCCGAGAGCGCCGACTACTTCCGCGTGCCCGTGAAAACGGGGCAGCCGATCACCATCGAAGCCGTCGGCCGGCGCCTCGGTTCGACGATCGATCCCGTGATTATTCTGTCGGATGCCAAAGGCCAAGAGATCCCCGGCCTCTACGCCGACGATACGCCCGGTTTGCAGACCGATGCCCGCGTCACGTACACGTCGCCGAGCGACGGCGAGATCATCGTCGAAATCCGCGACACGACCTACCGCGGCGGTGCCGACTACACCTACCGCTTGCGCATCGGGAACTTCACCGGTGCCACGACGGCGTTCCCGCTCGCTGTGGAGCGCGGCAAGAAGACGGATGTCGGCTTCGCCGGGCCGGGCCTCGACGGTGTCAAGCCGGTGTCAGTGACCGCGGCCGCCGGGGTCGAGGTCGTGAATATCACCCCGCTGCGCGCCGGTGGACAGTCCGGTTGGCCGGTGCCGGTGCTGGCGCACGACTACCCCGAATCGACGGAAATCGAACCGAATAACGAAATCGCCAAGGCGAATGCGCTCCCTCTGCCGGGTGGCGTCTCGGCCAAATTCGCAGAGAAAAGCGATATCGATTTCTACAAGGTGACCGGGAAGAAGGGCCAGAAGCTGCTGCTGAGCGTGCTGACTTACGAACTCAACGCCCCGACGGAAGTGTTCCTGCGCGTGCTCGATGCGAAGGGGGCTGAGTTGGCGAAGTCGAACCCGCAACAAGCCGGGGTGCGGCTGGAGTACACACCCGCCGCCGACGGGGATTTCTTCGTCGCTTGCGAGCAGACGAACTACACGAGTGGCCCCAACGAGGTTTACCATCTCTCGGTGCAGCCCTTCGCGCCCGATTTCACCATCACGCTCGGTTTGGATCGCATCGACATCCCCATGGGCACCGTCGGCCGGCTTCCCATCAACACTATCGTCCGGGTCAACGGCTTCGCCGCGCCGGTCGAACTGAGTATCGTCGGCATCGACGGCATCACCGGGACGCTGACGATTCCCGCCGCCGCGAACCCGCAACCGCCGACGCCGCTGTTCATGCCGATCAACGCGAAACCGGGGATGAAACTCGGCGCTTACGTCGGCAAGATCTTGGCGACGGCGACCATCGACGGCAAACCGGTGACGCGCATCGTGGCGTCGATCGACGGGGCCAAGATCGCGCTCGGTGGCATGCCGAACCCGCCGCAAGAAGTGACGACGCAAGTCGCGGTGGCGATCACGCCCGAGCCGCTTTACACACTCGAGTTGAAGCTCGACGCCGTGACCATCGTGAAGGGCGGCGTTCTGAAGGGGAAGATCGTCGCGAAGCGCGGCGACAAATTCACCGAGGAGATCGTTATCGCGGCGGTGACTGTCCCGGCGATGTCGGTGCCGAAGTTGGTTCCGATTAAGAAAGGCGAATCGGAGGCGCTCATCGAACTCAGTGTCCCCGCGACGGTCCCCGCCGGGGCGACGGCCGTGCAGTTCAAGGGCACTGCGAAGGTCAACGGCAAAGACGTGGTGATCAATTCCGCCCCGCTGACGATCACGGTGACGGAGCCTCCGAAGAAGTAGAACCTGATAGGAGATTCGAGATGCTCTATCGCAGTCCGCTGATTTTCGAACCCCAACCGGAGGGGGCTACGCCGTAACCTCCCCAACGGTTCCGGAGTTGGTCACGGAGGGCGACATGCTCGACGAAGCCTATGCGAATGTGCAGGATGCACTCGCGGCCGTCGTCGAACTCTATTCGGAGACCGGGCGCACGTTGCCCGTTTCCATGGATCCCACTGTCACCAATACATCGCCGTCGTCGGCTTGATGATCAATTCCGGGATCGACACATTCGCCGGCAGCGTCATCACGAACAGCACGGCGTTGGCCACGTCATCCGGCTGCAAGATCGTGGCCCGATGGCTCTCGCTGATCGGCGTCGGCCGGGCCGCCAGAATCGGTGTGTCGATCTCGCCGGGGTAGATGTTGCTGACGCGGACGCCGCTGTCTTTCTCTTCGTTCGACAGCACCATCCCGAGGGCGCCCATACCGAATTTGGCAGCGACGTACGCCGCACCGCCGAGGGGGTTGGCCCGTTTGCCCGCGATCGAAACCACGTTGATGATGACGCCGTCTTTGCGGGCGAGCATCTGCGGGAAGGCGGCCTTGGTGCAGTAAAAGGCCCCGTCCAAATTCGCCCGGATCATATTGTCCCACGCTTCGGGCGTCAGTTCGCGGAAGGTGCGATCTTTGATGTTCGTGCCGGCGTTGTTCACGAGCACATCGACTTGGCCGAAGTGGGCCATCGCCGTGGCGAGCAAATGTTCGCACTGTTCGTTCTTGGTCACATCGGTGGGGATCGCGTAGAGGTTTTCCCCCGCCGCGAATTCGGCCGCCACGTCGATGAGTTTCGCCGGATCCCGCCCGGCGATGACGACCTTCGCCCCCGCATCGAGGCAGCGTTTCGCAGTCGCTTTGCCGACGCCGGAACCGCCGCCCGTGATCACCACCACTTTGCCCGCGAGCTGGCCCATGTCCATCCCCAGTGTAGTTCGTTCAATCCATGCCGTCTTCGGGCAAGTTCTTCGGCAGCTTGACCGTGAACGTGGCCCCCTTGCCGACGACGCTCTCGACGCGGATGCGGCCGTGGTGCTGTTCTATGATTTGCCGGCAGACGCTGAGGCCCAAACCGGTGCCGCCGCGGCCGTATTCGTCCGGGGCTTTGGTGCTGAAGAAAGGCTCGAAGATTTGCCGGAGGTTCTCGGGCGAGATGCCGACGCCGTTATCGGCGATCTTGATTTCGACCGTGTCGCCGGCCGGGTTCTCGCCGACTTCGACCCGCATCCGCCCGCCTTGGGGCATCGCCTGCCTCGAGTTGATCACGAGGTTCACGAGGATTTGTTCGATCTGCCCCGGCACCACCGTCGCCACCGGCCGGCCGTGGAAGCGTTTCTCGAGTTGGACGCGGTGCTTGCCGAGGTCTTTTTCGGTGAGCAGGAACACTTCCTCGACCAGCGCGACGATGTCGGTGCTTTCGCGCTGCGTGGAGTTGTTGCGGGCGAAACCGAGCATGCTGTTGACGATGCCCGCGGCCCGCTGGCTCCCCCGGAGGATCTTCTCGAAGGCTTGGGTTTGCGAGGCGGCGTTCTGCCCCCGGCTGCCGAGCTTCGCGTAGTTGATGATGGTGGCGAGGATGTTGTTGAATTCGTGGGCCACGCTCGAAGCAAGTTCGCCGACGCTGCTGAGCCGCTGGGCCTGGAGGAGCTGCTTGCGGAGGGCCTCGACCTCGCTCGTGGGAACCGAATGGATCGGCGGCGCGAACACATCTTGGCTGGTCATGGAACCCATCCCCGGAACCGCGAGCGAAAAGCATCCGTCTGCCGGATGTATCGGCTGCGCCGGATATATCACTTCATCCGAAGCCGGGAATTATGAAGGCCACAAAAAATAGAGATTGATTGAAGAGTCAATACCAATTCGATCAGGCTTGGGAACGCACCGAACCGGGCATTTGGGGGACTTCGGCGAGCGCTGAAACGCGTTCGGGTATCAACAAGAGTTTCTCGGCGTGCCAGAGGCCGTCGTCGCCCGGCACGAGTTCCGACACCGCCGCATTCATCGCCGGGCCGATTTTCTCCCAACCGCCGACATCCCAGCCTTTCAGTAACGTCAGCAGAAGGACCTTGCAGACGATGCCGTGGGCCACGACGACGACGCGTCCGCCGGGGTGCACGGCCATCACGCGATCCCAGCCTTGGTGCAATCGCGATTTCAAATCGTCGAACGATTCCGCACCGGGCGTGGTGTACGACGTGTTCCCCTTCGACCATTCCCGCACCGTTTCCGCCCACGGTCCGACCGTCGGGTGGAACGCCTGCCCGCTCAATAGCCCGATGGTGCGCTCGCGCAAAAGAGCTTCCTGCGAGTGCGGCACGGCGCAATCGCGGGCGATCGGCAGTGCCGTCTGGACGGCCCGGATCATCGTCGACGACACGACCGCCGTCGGTCGGTGTTCCACGAACCACCGGCCGAGGGCGTCCGCTTGGCGGAAGCCGAGTTCACTGAGGTGCACGTCGGATTCCGAGCCGTTGAAAACGTGCGGGGCCGTCGTTTCCGCGTGCCGCAAGAGCCAGACTCGTTCGGGCAGTGCCATAAAGTTCGACCTCGACTGTGTTACTAATAGTCAGATTGTGCATGCCAGCGGGCCTGTGTCGCCGTTAACTCCGCGAACGGTCTCCTTCCGCAGACAATAAAGCTCGGTACTTCGTCAGCGCCTGTACCGTTCGCGGAGCTAACGGTGACACTTTCCCGCTGGCATTCGCAACCCGATTGTCAATAGCCGCGCACGATGGCGACGTTGCAAAAACCGTATACACACGAGATAAATCGTCACCCAATTCGCAGCCATTGCCGGCGAGTCCAACCAACGAAAGCCTTCACCCCAACGGCCATGCATCCCCGACCTTACCGGTGCGGCCGATCGAATCCGTTCCGCACAGGGAACAGGCTTGCGCCAGCGGATGCAACAGCATCCGCACCTTGATGGGGTTCGAGCGGGTCAACGCTTCCGCCTGCGGTAGCAATTTCTTCGTGCGGTAATTCAACCACCCCGTGAAGACGGGGATCAACTCGGACGGGATCTTGCGGTCCAAATTGATGAACTCGCGGCCGAGTTTGAGAATCCAGCCGCTGCCGCGTGGAGAACGACCGAGATCCATGGCGATCTCCGGATCGGTCAACAGCGCAGAACCGATCACCAGCCCGCGCGGAGTCAGCACAACATCGCCGAGGGTGCGTTGGGCCGCGTCGGGCAGCTCGAGCTTCAACAGGGCATCCGGGCAGGCGACGAGAATCTTCCGGCTCGCCCCCGGTGATTTCTTCGCCAAGTCGAACAGCGTGACCGCCGGACCGATGCTCGCCCAGGGTTCGGAGTTCTTGCCGCGCCAGACGGCGCAGGCCACTTGCAACCGCTTCGGCGTCGGTAACCCAAGGACCATGCTCACCCACGGGAGGTAGTTCCCGACCGCGAGAATATCCTGTGGGAGCAAGCCGTTCTCGAATGCGGAACCGAGCATGAGCAGTTGCAGTCGCGAGGCCTCGCCCGAGCTGAGCAGGAATCGATTCG
This sequence comes from Gemmatales bacterium, assembly GCA_038247765.1. Classification (GTDB taxonomy): domain Bacteria; phylum Planctomycetota; class Planctomycetia; order Gemmatales; family Gemmataceae; genus JALHQU01. Next base: position 6,010 of record JBBRUN010000032.1, read on the forward strand.
TGGCGATCTCGGCGAGATACTCGGCGTAATCGACCGGCATTTCCCCGCGCCAGACGGCGTCGAACAATTTGGCGAGCCCGTTGACTTTGTCTTTGCCGAAGTCCGTGCCGTCCGAAATTTGCAGCGCTTGCGACGCCGCGAGGAGTTGCGCGAAGGCCGGGCCGGGTTCGACTTTCGCCGCCGTCGCTTCGACCAAGCTCTTCAAGATGGAGGCCCGTTCGGCGGGGTTGCCGCGGGCGATGGAGGTCAGGCAGAGCCTTGTGAGGAAGCGGACGTTCGCGTGTGTCGGGCTCAGGAACGCGGCGATTTCTTGCCACGCGGCATCGGCGGCGCGGACGCCCGGTTTGATCGCCGCGGGTTGCAGGAACCGCAGCGCGCCGTAAATCGCCCAGCCGATCAGGGCCAGCAAGATCGCCGTCCCGAAGGGCGGCGGTCGATTCACGATCAGCACCAGAGGCAGTGAGAGGCTCAGAAACCCCCCGGCCACCAGCACCGCCAGTCCGCGCGGCCCCCAGCGTCGGCGCGTGACCGGGAGGATGCTCCGCGCCGCGTCGGGCGTTCCTACATCCACCGTCTGCCGGCTGGCCGTGTCGTGAACCCGGACGCTGTAGCCATCGCCTGCGATGCGATGGCCCCTCACCGCCAAAGGCGGCGGCAACGACAGGATGCGATCCGAGAGCGGGGCCAAGCAAGTCGGGCAGAGGGACTGCAGCGCTTCGGTGGCCGCATCGATCATCGGCAGCGGAATCGCGGTCGCCGCGCGCTGACGGGCGGCCACGGCTTGCAGAACTTGCAGTGGCTCCGATTGCGGAAAGTAATTGGCACTGCTGCGGAAAGCGTCTTCCGGCAGCTTTTCCCCCGGCTGTGCCGACACCTGCACGATGACTTTTTCCACTTCGGAGCGCGGATCGACGGCGTGCCCGCGGTCGAAAATCAACCGGTGCTTGTGCCAGAGGTGCACGATCAATTCCGGCCGCGTCAGCTTCACCCGGCACTTGGGGCACTTCAATTGCACCCGGTTTTCGGCCGTTTGCACCATGCCGTCGAGCGTCGTGCAGCGATCGACTTTACTCTGCAGTTGAATCATGCGCTCGAGGGTCCGCGACCGCGACAATCCCGCCGTCATCGAACGGACAATCGGCCCGACGGCTTGGATCGAGTCGGGCAGCGAGCCGAGCAACTTACCGGCGACCGCCAAGCGCAACGGCAGCGGATTCGTCCGATCCGGCAACCGCTGCGCCGCCAACAACAGCACGCCCTTCGGGACGGGGTCGGGCATCCGCGCCACGAAATCGAAGGCCAAGTGCGGCCCCGTCACGCCCGATGCGGAAAGGGTTTGAAACGACGTCATGCTCTGCGGGCCGGGGTAAGTCCGCTGCACGAGTGCATCGAGAATCTTCAGGAGCGCGGCCCGATCCTTCGCCGTAATGGCGAGCCGGATGAGTTCCTCGGGGGTCCGCTTCGCGTGGGGGTCGATCATGCCCGGCTACTTCGCCTCGGCCTTCAGGGTCGACGGCAGCAGGCAGTTCTTGTCGTTGCAGGCCACGACCTTCGCCCGCACCGCCAGCTTGGCCTTACCGTCGTCGCTGCGCTTCACGCTGCCCCGGATGGTGACAGACCCTTTATAGATGCGGTAGTCGGCGAGCGCGTCCTTCTGCACTTCGCCGGGCGGGTAGTCAATCTTCGCTTCGACGACTTGACCATCGATCAGGACTTCTACGGTGGTCGCGCTCTCGGCCAAGTCCTTCCCGAGCGGCGGATTCGCGTAGAGGTGCCATGGTTTCGCTATGGCCAGCGTCACGGTGAAACTCTGCACGCCGTCTTTGACCGCGTCGGCTTGGACGACGATGGCCGTGACGTCTGCGGCGGTTTTCGGATTGGCCGGTGGCGTCGGCGCTTCGACTTTCGGTTCCGCGACATCCGGGGCGAACCCGCCATTAGCCAAGATGGCGTCGAGTGATTCGGCCATCAACGGCACGGAGGTCGGGTTCGTTTTCAGGGTCGCCGCGTAGATTTTCACCACATTCTCGGCCTGGGTGCGGTAGGCTTTGTCGCCGGTGTATGTCGCGAGCCGAAGCAGATTCCGCGCCGCGATCCCGTTGCCGGAGGGCTGGGCGCCGTCGTAGCTGTCTTTGCCGCGGGCGAAGAGTTTCTCGGAATCGTGGGCCGTGCTGAAGTAGCCGCCGCGTTTGTCGTCGCCGAACCATTTCGTTTGCAGCGCGGCGAGGGCCTTGGCTTCGTCGAGCCATTTCTTATCGCCGGTCGCGGCGTTCAGATTCAGCAGCCCTTGAATCAAGAAGGCATAATCGTCCAAGAAACCGGGCACGCGGGCGCTCGGCTTTTCCCCCGGCTTGGCCGCGTAGATGCGCAGCAGCCGGCCATCCTTGTCGCGCAGATTTTTCAGCAGGAACTCGGCCGCCTTCGCTGCCGTTTGCGTGTACCTCGGCTCCTTCAGCACTTCCCCGGCTTTGGCGTACGCCGCGATCATCTGGCCATTCCACGACGCGATCAGCTTCGTATCGAGGAACGGCCGTTCGCGTTTGACGCGGACATCGAAAAGCTTCTTCTTCAGCGGTTCAAATTTCTTCACCATCTCGGCATTGAGGGGCTTGGCGAGCCGCAGGATGTACTGCTTCTCTTCGAAGTTCGGTTTCTCCAAACTGTAGACCTCGCGGAAAAGCTTGGCGTCCGCGCTCGTGCCTAAGATCACGTCGAGTTCCTTGGCGGTCCAAACGTAGAACTCGCCTTCCTTGCCTTCGCTGTCGGCGTCGAGGGCCGCGTAGAACCAACCCTCGGGCGCGGTCATCTCTCGGGCCACGAAGGCCAGCGTATCGTCGATGACACGCCGGTAGTTCTCGTTCGGTTTCCGTCGGTACGCCTCGGCATACAACTCCACGAGTTGGGCGTTGTCGTAGAGCATTTTTTCGAAGTGCGGTACCGTCCACGTGCGCTCGGTGCTGTAGCGGTGGAAGCCGCCGCCCAAGTGATCGTAGATTCCCCCGGCCGCCATCTTGTCGAGCGTCAGTGCCAAATTCTTGGCGAGTTCCTCGTTCCCCTTTTTCCCCGCTTGCTGTTGGAAGAATTGCAGTGCCGCGACGCGCGGGAACTTCGTCCCCTTGAAGCCGCGGGCTTTGCTGCCGATGCCGCCGTGCTCCGGGTCGAATTCATAAGCGTCGGTCGCGTCCTTCACCATTTCGGCATCGAGCGCGATCAGGCTGACGATCCGCAAATTCCGGTCGAGGGCTTCGTTCGTCAACTCCGCGACGTGGTCGGCTTGCTCGTAGATCTCTTTCTTCTTGTCCTTGTGCAGGCCCATCACGGTCTTCAAAATCGAGTTGAAGCCGGGGATCGTGTCTTCGCCGACTTTCTTGTCGTCGGGCGGGAAGTAGGTGCCGCCGAAGATCGGTTTGCCTTCGGGCGTGAGGAACATACTCATCGGCCAGCCGCCACCGGTGCGGGTGACTTGCAGCGCGGTCATGTAAACGTCGTCTATGTCGGGCCGCTCTTCGCGATCGACTTTGATGCAGACGAAGTTTTCGTTGAGCACCTTGGCGATTCCGGCGTTCTCGAAGGTCTCGCGCTCCATGACGTGACACCAATGGCACGACGAATAGCCGATGCTCAAAAATATCAGCTTGCCGTCCTTCTTGGCTTTGGCGAAGGCCTCCGGGCCCCACGGGTACCAATCGACGGGGTTGTGCTTGTGCTGCAGCAAGTAGGCGCTACTCTCCCCAGCCAGGCGGTTCGGCTTCGGCTTTTCTTTCACTGGCTCGGCAGCGAGCATTCCACCGGCCAACGCCAGCAGAAGGATCGAAGCCGAGATTCGACGGGGGAATCGTTCCATGATCGGCACTTCGCGTGTCTCGGGAGGGGTTCAACATTTACTATCTTGGAATTGGCCGCACACGCCACCAAATTCCCTGCATCGATCGGCTTTAGGCAATTTTCGCCGCGTCGCATTCTCGATGTCGGCACCGGCAAACCCCGGTCGCACCCCATGGCTCACGGAGCTCTGTACAATTTCTTCACCGGGGCATGTCGAATCGGAATCGCTCCGCCCATGAAAAACTACCGTTGGCTTTGGATCCTCATCGCGGTCACCGTGCTCGCCCTCGTGCTGCAGGCGGGGTTGGTCGCGTTCGCCGGGTACGTTGTCATCGGTGTGTATCTGCTCAGCCGGTACTTGGCGAAGAGTTGGATCGTGCAACTCGAAGCGACCCGGAAGGTGGATCAAACTCCGCGCGAAGTCGGCGAGACGGTCGAAGTCGTCGTGAAGTTGAAGAATACCGGAAAGCTCCCCATCGGCTGGCTGCTCGTCGAAGACATGCTCCCCGAGTTCGCCCTGCGCCAGAAGCCGCCGCGGCTGTCGATCAAGGGCCGGCGGATCGCCATCGTGATGATCGGCGCCGGGAAGACGAAGACGGTGAAGTACAAAATCATCTTCAATCAGCGCGGCTACTACCAGCTCGGCCCGACCTTCGCCGAGACGGGGGATGTGTTCGGCTTGCACCGCCGGCACCGAATCTTGTCAAGCCCGGCCTTCGTGCTCGTCTATCCGAAGATTCTCCAACTGGCGAAGTACGAATTCGCATCCAAGCGACCCATCGGCGAAGTGCGATTGGCGAATCGGTTGTTCGAAGACCCGACCCGCACCGCCGGGGTTCGACCGTACGTCATGGGCGACCCGCTGCAGCGCATCCACTGGCGTGCCACGGCCCGGACCGGGGCGCTGCACAGCCGGATCTACGAACCAACCTCGCTCGCCGGGGCGACGGTGCTCGTCGATTTCCACTCGGGCGGGTATGCCAAGCGCGGCGAACCGTACCGCTCGGAACTCGCCATCACCACGGCCTGCGCCATCGCTTACGCCGTGTCGATGTTGAACCAGCAGGTCGGATTGGCGAGCAACGGCCGCGATACGGCGGCGCGCATCCGCGATGAAGCTTCCGACAAAATCGACACGACCTCCGAAACGGCGGAGCAGGGGATGGCGACCCGGCAAGAAGCCCGCGGGAAATACGAAGCCCTCGGGCCGGATAAACGCCTGCGCCCGGTCGTCGTCGACACCCGCCGGGGCATCGATCAATTCTCGAAAATCCGCGATGCCCTCGCCCGGCTCGAACTCACCGACGGCATGACCTTCACCGGCTTGATCCTCGATGCCGGGCCGAGGCTGCCGAAGGACGCCACCATCATGGCGATCCTCCCGCAGGTGTCGGTGGAAGCTTCCGTGGCACTCGGCCAACTCCGCCGGCAAGGCTACGCGATTTCGGCGATCCTCATCGGCATTACCGACGATGACAAACCGGTGTTCCTCGGGCGCCTCGCGGCCGAGGGAATCCGCGATATCCGTTTCGTGCAGAACGAAGAGGACTTGTTGAACCTCGGGGAACGGGCGTCGGGTGGCCCTTCGACCTACAATGTCGCCGTGAACCTGGCCTGAGCACCGACGCCCCGATGAAGAATTCCCGCCTGCTCGCGTTCGCCCAATTGCTGCGCTTGCCGAACGTCTTCACCGCCTTCGCCGACATTTTCATGGCGACCGCCGCCGTCGGCATCTTGGGGGATCACTTCCCCCTCGTCTTCCATTTGCTCATCGCGTCGGGTTGCCTCTATCTCTTCGGCATGGTGCTCAACGACCTTTGCGACTTCCGGAGCGATGAAACAACGCAATCGTTCCGGCCGTTGCCGTCGAAGCGGGTGAGCCGCCGGAGCGCGATCATCATCGCGGTGGGGCTGGCCGGGTTCGGCTTGGTGTCGGTGGCCATTTTGCCGCACCACGCGCGGGAACTCACCGTCGTCGCCGGCGCATTGTTCCTCGCCATCGTGCTGTACGATGCGGTCTTGAAGCACTATCGGATCGGACCCATCGCGATGGGCGCGTGTCGGTTTTTGAATGTGTTGCTCGGCAGCTTCGCGTTCATGCCCGACTCGCCGATCCCGTGGCATCTCGCGTGCGTCGTCGGGTTGTACATCGTCGGCGTGACGTGGTTCGCCCGGACCGAAGAAGGCGACAGCCGGAAGTGGCACCTCGCCGGCGCGGCGGCTGTCATGGCATTGTCAGTCGGGTTGGCCGCGGTCGTGCCATTGCATCTCGCGCCGGGGCGATCCCCCGTTTACTATCCGTATCTGCTCGTGCTGTTCGCGTTCGTCGTCGGCATTCCGCTCGTCGCGGCAATCCGCAACCCGACGCCGAAGACGGTGCAATCGGCGGTGAAACGCAGTATCTTCGGCCTCGTGCTCTTGGATGCGATCCTCGCTTGTGCCTTCGTCGGCTGGCCCGGACTGCTGATCGTTTTGTTATTGTTCCCCGCCATCGCCCTTGGAAGGTGGGTTTACTCAACCTGAGTCCCGTTCATGCACGAAGTCACTTCAAGATCGCGTCCGATAGCTTGGCATCGACATCGCGGACGACTTGCCAATCTTTCTTGTAGTCGATCTTGGCGAACTTCACGCGCTGTTGCGACTGGAATCGTTCTCCGACGCTGTTGCCCTCGAACGAGAAGGTCTCGAAGGCGTCCTTGATCTTCGCGGCGAGTTCGGGCTTCAAATTGTGGGCGATACCGAACGCCAGCGGCGGGAACGGCCCGGCTTTGTGGATCGTCCGGAACTGGTCCGCCTTGATACCCCCGCCGCCGACGGTCCGGGCGAGCAGGTCTCCGGCGACGCAGGCCGCATCGTACTTGGCGCCCGGCGACTTCAGCGCCGTCGCTTTCTGTTCGGGCGTGCTTTTGGAGTTCGCCAAGATCGGGGCCGCGTCCCGGCCGACGGCGACGCCGTACATCGAGATCACGTGGTTGCCGGTATTCGTGTAGGTGAAGTCTTTGTTCACCACGAGGCCGAATTTATCGCGGAACTCGACGATCGACGCCTTCCAACCCGAGTTGGATGACAGCGACACGAGCGCGACTTGCTTGCCTTTCAAATCCTTGACGTCCTTGGCCGGGCTATCGGCGGGGACGACGACTTCCATCTCGTAGGAATACTGGCCCGCCGCGGTGGCCGGGGAATACAGGGGCACAAAGCCGCCGGTGTTCACCGCCATTTGGACTTGCCCCGTGCTGAAAGCCGCGATGTGGATCTTGCCCGTTTTCATGTGGTCGATTTGCGTCAGCACGTCGATGCCCGTGGGCGGTGCGGCCGGCGAGCCGTCTTCGTTCGGTTCCCGGGGGGGAGAATCGATCTTCAAGAACTTCACCGGCAGGCCCGTTTTGGCTTCGAGATGCTTGCGGAACGGCTCCCAATTCTGGGCCGTCTTTTCGAGATCGTCCCCCGCGACTTCGGTGAAGATCAACTCCTTCGCATCTTGGTACTTGCCGTCGTTCGGCGCGTCGGCGATCAAATCGCCATCGCCGTCGGCATAACCTTCGCCGAGTTTGGCGTACTTCTCTTGATCCTTCAGGAAGCCCTTCAGCGCGGCGGTTTCATCCACCGGCGGCGTCATATTGGCGTAATAGAAATAGCCGTAGACGCCGCCGGCGATCGCGATGAGCAGCACTGCGATCAGCAGGAGTCGACCGGTGTTCGCCTTCGGCGCCGGGATTGGGGTCGGAGTCGGTTGCGACGACATCGCGGATCCTCGGGAAAATGGTTGCGGATGATCTACGAAACAACACTCTGGAGGTTCGAGAAGTTATCGTGAAGACGCTGCCGCGGCAACGAGTTTGAAGGAGCACCTGCGTCCGGGCGGCTGAGTATCCCGTCCGCCCGATCTTCGTCGCGCCGAGTATTTTCGCCAACGTGCGGTTGACGGCGCTCGTTTCGCCGATTATTCATATAGAATTGGTGAAGAGACTGGCCGTAGGCCCCATTCCCTTATTCAGGAGTTCGCGTATCCCTCCGTTCGACCGCAACGCTGGCCCGCCGCGGCCGCCCACCGGCCCCCGCATGAATGAGCAAATCCGCATCACCCCGATCCGCCTCATCGGTGCGGAAGGCGAACAACACGGCATTTTGCCCACGCTCCAAGCCCAAGAGATGGCCCGCGAACTCGGCATGGACCTCGTCGAGGTCGCCCCCACCGAGCGGCCGCCCGTCTGTAAAATCATGGACTTCGGCAAACACAAATACGCCCAGTCCAAGAAGACGGCCCACAAGCCGCACCAGCAGAAGCTCAAGGAACTCCGCGTGCGGCCCAAGACCGGCGAGCACGATGTGGACACCCGGGTGAACCAAGCCCGCAAGTTCTTGGAGCACGGGGACAAGGTCATCATCAAGGTGCAGTTCCGCGGCCGCGAGATGCAGCACATCGAAGAAGGCCGGCGGATCATGGATCAGATGCTCGAGAAATTGATCGACGTCTGCAAGATGGAAAAGGCCCCGGCGATGGAAGGCAAGCAGATGACGGCTCTGCTCGCCCCGAAGACCACCGGCGGCAAGTGATCACGGGAGTAGTGCCATGTTGAAACACGAAGGTGTGATCCGCGACGGCGTCGTGGTTCTCGATGAGCCATTGGCTTTGAAGGACGGGACGCGCGTTCAGTTCGAGGATGTCGCGGACGAAACGCCCGAGGCGATTCCTGCGGCGACGTTCGCGGAAAGATATGCGGAGTTCTGCGGGTGCTTGCCCTCCGATACTCCTCCTGAGTTGTCTACCCAACACGAACACGACCGACTCGGAACGCCGAAGCGATGACCGCGTTTTTCGACGCCTTCGCATTCATCGCTTGGGCGAATCCCTCCGATCCGGCACATGGTGAAGTCGGGCAGTGGCTCTCTGGCTATCGAGGGCGATTTCTCACGACCGAATGGATATCAATGGAGTTCGCGGACGGACTCTCATCACGGAAACAACGTGCTACTGCGATAGGAATGATCGACCGCCACTTCGAACAAGCCGGGTTCCGGGCCGCCTTCCGAGAATGATGTCCTGACCGTACCCGTCATGATCTCTTCGACTTCACTGGCTTGGCCAACAGCGCCGCAATCGCAGCTTCCAAGTCGGCGAACAAGAACGGCTTCAACAGCAATGCTGTCGGGCCACCCCCTTCTTGGGTTGCAATCGCCTCGCTCGAATACCCGGTACAAAACAAGATCGGCACGTCCGCCCGGATGGCCCGCAGCGCCGCTTGGACGGCTAAGCCGTCCATGTCCGGCATCGTGAGGTCGAGAACGACGAACGCGATGCGGTCGGCGTTCCCCCGGAACCCTTCGATGCCGCGCCGGCCGCAGTCGGCGGAGAGGACTTCCCAGCCGAGTCGCGAGACCATTTGGACTACCAGCAGCCGGACGGAATCTTCGTCGTCGATGACGAGCACCGAACGGCGCGGCGGAACCGGCTCGCGAACGGCGGTGGGCAACGCGACTTCGGGCACGGTTTCCAAGGCCGGCGCGGCCGGGAAAATAATTTGGAATCGGCTCCCCCGACCCGGTTCGGTATCCACGCGCACGGCGCCGCCGTGCGCGCTGACGATCCCGTGGACGGCCGACAGGCCCAAACCGCGCCCGAGGGTCTTGGTCGTGAAGAACGGGTCGAAGATCCTCGCTAACGTGGTGTCGTCGATACCTGAACCGCTGTCCGAAACGGTGACCCGGATCGTATAGCCTGGGCGAACGGCTTTGCCGGACAAGCAATCCACGAACGCGTCGGTGTCGAGTTCGATCCCCTCGGCGTGGACAACGACGGCGTTGGCACGACCGTCTTGCGATTGAACCGCGTTCAGCAACAAGTTGCGAACCGCTTGCCCCATCTGATTTTGATCGCCCATCACTGCGAGCAGACCTTCATCCAAGCGGAGTTCCAAACTGCAGTACGTCGGCAGATCCTTCTCCAATTCCTTGGCCGCGTCGCGGATCACAGAACCGAGGTCGATGCGTTTGTCGAGGAGCTTGCCTTTGCCAGCGAAGGCCAGCAGTTGCCGATTGGAATCGGCGACGCGGTGGGCGGATTCGATCACGCGATCCAAGTGCGGTCGGGCGGGCGAATTGGCCGGGAGCGTGGCGGAGGCCAAGTCGGCATGGCCCAAGATGCCGGTCAGCAAGTTGTTGAAATCGTGGGCCAACCCGCCCGCGATGAGGCCGAGGCTCTCTTGCTTTTGGGTTTGGAACATCCACTGCTCGAGTCGCCGATGTTCTTGCTCCGCGGTATGCCGGGCGGTGACATCGAGCCCGACGGCGTGGAATTGGTCCCCGAGCAACTTGCGTGCTTTCCACTCGATCCAGTGGGTTTCGCCGTCACCGTCGTCGAAGGGGGCCAAGATCGCGTAGGGACCGGGGCCGCTCAGGATCCGCTGCAATTCGACGTGCAGGCTTTCCGCTTTGGGTCCGCGCACCAACTCGAAGATCGACCGCCGTAGCATCTCATCGAAGGTCAGCTTCTTGAACCGGCAACTCGTGTCATTGGCGAAAGTGATCCGGCCCGCCGAATCGAAGCGGAGAATCAAAGCGGGATTGTCTTCCACGAGAACCCGATACTGCTCTTCGCCTTGGGCCAATGCGGATCGGATGGTTTCTTGCTCACCCATAACGGCCACGATCGACAAGGTCGTGATGCCGATGGAGGCGAAGAAGGCCCACAATAGGCCGACTGTGGTGTAGTCGGAAAAGCCCCCGAAGACGCCCCAGCCCTGCGAAGTGCCTAAGATTGCCAAAGCACCCACCATCAGAACGCTGTTCGAGGCGACCCAACCTCGGTAGGCGATTGCGGTGAGTGTCAATGAGAGCAGAGGTAAAAACGCGATGGGCAAGATTTGTTCGCCTGCGCCCGGCTGGTGCAAAAACGCAATCCCCGTGCAGAGCATGTTCAGCAGGACGATCACCGTTGAAGTCACGAGCTTGCCGAGTCGGAAATTCCAATGGCACCGTTGGAGCATCGGTAGCAAAACGGGGGCGAAGACCAGCACACCGGTCGCATCGCCTAGCCACCAGAAGAAAACCGTCCGCGGATAGGACGATGCCGGGATGACGCCGTTCAGCGCGAGCCAAAAGGACCCGTTGAACGCCGAGATGAGCGTCGCTCCCAGTACCGCTATGCCGAGGAATTGCAGTGCATCCCGACGGTGGGGAAAGTGGCTCCGAAATCCGATGCGTTGGAGGCCCCACGCTCCTATCCAACTTGCGAGGGTGTTTCCCACCGATACCCCCGCGGCCATCCAGAATGGCCAGATGGTGGCTTCAATCAGGAATGCGCCGAGGAACACCGCCGGCCAATATCGCCCACCCCGGAGGTAGAGGATCGCCAAGGCCCACCCGGCCGCCGGCCAAAGCAGTGTGATATTCGGGCCAATCACGGCCGCATGCAGGCCTATCCACCCCCCCGCGGCATAACCGAGTGCGATCAACACCGACCAAAGGCCGTAACTTATCCAGCCCCCGTTGGGAGCTCTACGGAACTGGGGGATTATCTGCGAATCGACGCTCACTCGACAACCTTTGCAGCGAACGGGACTTCGAAATACATCTCTATTCCTAGAACACAACCGTCATGAATTCGCCGCGGCCGCAATTGTTTGCGCGGGCGTTTCAAATTTGAGCCACCAACTCGCGGACGAGTTCGCGCAGCTTGGGTTCCGATTCCCGTGCCACCTCGAGAATCTCGGCTAAGCTCACCGGCTGCAGAGAATCGGGCAGGCAGAGGTCAGTTACGACCGACAAGCCGACATTGCGCATTTTGGAGTGAACCCCGACGATCACTTCCGGCACCGTGGACATCCCGACGACATCGGCGCCGATGGCCCGCAAGAACCGATATTCCGCCCGCGTTTCGAGGTTCGGCCCCGTCACTGCGACATAAACACCCTGTTGCACGGAAATCTTCTGCGCCTGCGCGATCTTTCGGCCCAGCGCCAACAATTCGCGGTCGTACGCGAAACACATATCCGGAAAGCGCTCGCCCAAGCGATCGTCGTTCTGGCCGATCAGCGGATTGTCGCCGAGCAAGTTGATGTGGTCTTCCATGAACATGATATCCCCTTTGGAATACTGCGGGTTCATCCCCCCGCAGGCATTCGTGGCGATCAGCACCTCGCAACCGAGCGCGCGCATCACGCGCACCGGAAACGTGATCTGCTGCATCGTGTAGCCTTCGTAGGCGTGGAACCGCCCTTCCATCGCCACAACGCTCTTGCCGCCGAGGGTTCCGCACACGAACTGCCCTTTGTGGCTCGGGGAGGTCGAGCGTGGGAAATGCGGGATCTCTTCGTAGCGGATCTCGGTGCGATCCGAGATTTCGTCCGCAAATTGCCCCAAACCGGTGCCGAGGACGATGCCCACACGGGGCGTCCCGGCCCAGCGGGTGCGGATCGCCGATGTCGCTTCCCGAATTTGCTCAAATAGGGTAGTCATGTGAGTCGCCGGAATTTTATACCAATTCGAGCAATGTATGAGCTTACTTGGATTACGGCCGAGCTTGCCACCTCGGTTGAAACAAAATCCGACGCCCGCTGACTTTCGCCGAATGGCCCGACACCCGAGCGCCTACGGCCCGACCGCCGGCGAGGTGCTGAACCCGGCCGCCGTTACGATGCCCGTGAAGATTGATCCGCAATTGCGCGCCGTGCTCGATCACCCGGACGATGACGCGGCGCGATTGGCCTACGCCGAATGGATAGGGACTTCCGATCCAGCGCGGGCCGATTTGATCCGTCGGCAGTTGAAGGGCGATGCGGCGGGATCGCTGTTGCAAGAACACGGCCCGCGCTGGAGTGAGGAGTTCGCCCCATGGGGAGCGCGCGACATCGTCTATCGCCGCGGATTCGCCGAAGCGATGTCGCTGACAGGCCGCAGCTTGATCAGCCTCGGAGCGACGCTGTTCGACCGGACGCCCCTGCGTGAAATTCGCTTGATCGCGGTGAACTTCCTGATTGCGGAATTGAGCGATTGCGAGCACTTGGGGAAGCTGGAGGTGTTGAATCTGCGCGGCAACCAAATCGGCGATCAGGATGTGGAACGTTTGAAGCGAAGTCCGTGGCTCGTCGGGTTGAAGCAGTTGATTTTGGAAGGGAATGGATCGACTCTGGAATGTGCGTCTCTGACGGAGTTGCGCGATCCGCGAGCCGGGTTGCGTGAGCGCCCGGAGTATTGATATCTCCGGGCGCTCACGCAACCCGGCTCGCGGATCGCGCAA
>JBBRUN010000033.1:0-18984 GCA_038247765.1 Gemmatales bacterium
AACTCGTAGCCCAATTCTTTCGCTCGCCGATGCAGAGACTTCTCCATCCGTTTTTGATGATCGACCACGAACTCCTCTTCGCTCCGCTTCTGATACGCCACCCCGTACCGCAGGACCGTGTAGAAGATCCGCGCCAGCTTGTGCGCCGTCGCCGTGATCGCCTTCGGCGCCCCGAGGCGCGAGCGCAGCCGACGCAAGTGCGCATTGCAAAAGTTGGTGACACCGCATTGTCGCAGCCAGTCGACGATGGCGGCAGCCCCAGGATCCGGTTCGTTCCAATCTTCATCGCCCCAAAGGAGCCGACGTCCCATCGGGGCGTCAAAAAAATCGCATCCGAGTCCTGGGGCTTCCGCCACAGGCTGTCAACGTCAGCCCCGTTGGGGCGAAGATTGGATCAAACCGATTCGATCAGTCACTTCTTCCCGCTACGAAAACTCGAAGTCCGCTGTAGCGACGTTTTGCAGGGCTGCCCAGTTGCGATTATTTGTTCGGCCGAAGCCCTCACGTCGCTAGCGCGTCCGGCTCGGACGAGCCGCCACAACGCAGGACAGGGATCGCTAGATCCAGTAGGTCACGCTTTGCGTGACGCCATTCCCGTACCAGATTCTCACCGGCGTCACTCCGAGCGTGACTACCAAAACAGCTCATCGAGAAGAAACTCCAAGAATCGTTGCTAAACACTTGGTGAGCCAGCACTTCAGTCGGCCAAGCGATTTAGGTTTCGGAGCTTTCGCTGCTTTCGCTGCTTTCGGCAGGGGGGGTGTGCGGAATGACCGAAAGCTAAAATCTAAAGTTGTTCAAAGGGCATGCCAATAATCGAACCAATGGCAACGATTCTTGAAGTTCCACCAAAACCTCCGAGAATCGTCGCTGCACCCCGGCGAGTCGCCTCTCATCGAGCCTTCACACGCCGACCTTTAAATGTGCAATAATGAGAGTGGCTCCGGATCGTGGGAGGTGACCCGTGCGCATCTTGTTGGTCGAAGATCAAATCCCGCTGATCAAGGCACTTCGGCAGGGCCTCGAAGAAGAAGGCTTCGCCGTGGACACCTCCACCGATGGCGAGGACGCCGACGGCAAGGCCCGCACGACGCCGTACGATGTCATCGTACTCGATATTCAATTGCCAAAGGTCGATGGTTTGACGCTGCTCAAGCGCTGGCGTTCGGCGGGCATCAACACCCACGTCCTCATGCTGACGGCGCGCGGCACCACGGAGGACAAGATCGCGGGGTTGGACAGCGGGGCCGACGACTACCTCACCAAGCCGTTCGAACTCGACGAATTGCTGGCGCGGTTGCGGGCGCTGATCCGACGCGGCCATCAGAAGAAAGATCCGCTGATCAAGGTGCACGACCTCGTCATCGACACCGCCGCGCGGAGCGTGAGCCGCGGGTCGAAGAAGATTTCGCTGACGCCGCGCGAGTACGCCCTGCTGGAGTTCCTCGCCTTCCACTCCGGCACCGTCGTGACGCGGACGATGATCTGGGAGCACCTGTACGACGAGTACGACGAGAATACCTCGAACGTCGTGGATGTCTACATCCGATACTTGCGGAATAAGATCGACAAAGGTTACGAGAACGCGTTGATCCTGACGAAGTGGGGCGAAGGCTACATGCTGCGGGGCGCCGACGATCTGGATACCCCGGCGGAGGAAGCGGCGGTCGAAGTCGCGAAGGCCGAGAAACCCAAGAAGAAATAGCCATGCCGTCGCTGCGCCGCTCACTGATCGCGTACTTCCTCGTCCTGCTCGGGCTGGCGCTCTTGGCCTACGCCATCGTCATCGACCGCTTCGCCCACGAGACGCTGCGCGCCCGCCAAGACTCCGAGACGAAACGAATCGACGAGGAGCACGACCGCAACGTTCAAGACGCCGAAGAGAAATTCAACGAGCAGATGTTCGCGCACGCCCGCACCCTCGGTTTGCAACTCCGGCAGGTTTACCAAGGCATCACCCAAGAGGCCCAACAGCCGCAGCAGCGCCGCCCGCTGACGCCGGAACAACTGCAGGCCCAAGAAATCCAAAAGCGCGTCCCCCGGCAATTCGACGCCCTGATGGTCGCGCTGGCCTTCGGCGATATGAATCCGGTCGGGCCGTCGTTCGTTTTGCAAGGGATCACCGGCTACCGCAATTCGCGCACCGCGCTCTTCGGCAGCGCCTTGGGCTGGCCCACCGGCACGCCGATCAACACCACGGCGATCCGCGTGCAGCAGTCGTTCGACCTCAGCGATCACCCGGACTATTTCCAGATCCACACGAATCTGTCGCCTTCGAAGCCGATTCTGCCGAAGGGCGTGAAAAGCCTCGATCTGCCTTTGGACACGACCGGCCTCTCGGAACCGAACGACACGCGCTACGAAGACATCGACATCCCGCAAGTCGGGCACGTCCGTCGACTCGTCTACCGCTCGTTCATCAACACTCCGAGCTTCTGGGGGCGCACGCCACAACCCGGCGGCGGGCGACCACCGGGCGTCGGTGCACCGGGGGGGCGGCCGCCCAACACCGGCGACGGCCAAGCCGTGTACGTGCAGTATCTCCGCAAATTGTCCGAACTCGACGACATTAAAACCGCCCAGCAATCGAACCGCGATGCGCAGCTCGCTTTGATCGAAGCCGAGACGCGCGAGAGCCACGAACGCTTGCGGATCCGCGTCGCCGGGATCGCCGGGTTGACCTTTGTTGCCCTCTTCGTCGGCGGCTGGTTCATCATCGGCATCGGCCTGTCGCCGCTGCGGAAGCTCACGACGGCCGTGAGCCGGGTGAACGAGCGCGACTTCCGCTTGAACATGGAACGGACCGATCTCACCGTCGAATTGCTACCGATCCACGATAAATTGAACCAATCGCTCGACGCCCTGCGGATCGCCTTCGAGCGCGAAAAAGAAGCCATCGCCGATATCTCCCACGAACTGCGGACGCCCGTGGCCGGGTTGCTTGCCACACTCGATGTCGCCCTGCGCCGGCCGCGCACCGCCGAGCAGTACCAAAAGGCACTAGAAGAATGCCGGGCGATCTCGAAGCAGCTCGCCCACCTCGTCGAACGGGTGATGACGCTGGCCTACCTCGACGCCGATCAAACGCAGGTGACGCGGACCGAGACCGACGCGGCCGCACTCGCCGAGGGGTGCGCGTCGATCATCCGGCCGCTGTCGGAATCGCAGAGTGTGACGTTCAACACCGACATCGACGGGCCGACGACGCTCGACACCGACCCGCACAAGCTCCGCGAAGTGATGATCAATTTGCTGCACAACGCCGTCGAATACAATCGCCCCGGCGGGCAGATCGACCTGCGCGTCCACCCCGGCCACGGCGGGGGCGCCGTGGTCGAAGTCGCCGACACCGGCATCGGCATGACGGCCGAAGTGCAAGCGAAAATCTTCGAGCGCTTCTACCGGGCCGATCCGTCGCGCACGCAAACCGGTGTACACGCCGGCTTGGGATTGGCCATCGTCAAGGAATACGTCAACCGGCTCGGCGGCACCATCGCGGTGGAATCGAAGCTCGGGCAAGGAACGACCTTCCGCGTGACCCTGCCGGCATAATTATGCAGATTCGGCTCGGCCGAGCCAAGATTGCTCAGATTCAGCGGTCGAACAACCCCAGCACTACCGCCATGCCGTCGGCGTACGCGCCGCCCGGCATGCTCAACATCACCCACTCTTGCGTCACGGCCATCGCGACCTTGGTCACGGCGAGTTTTGCCTGTGCGCGCGCTTCGAATTCCGACGCGGTCTTGGCGTCCTCGAAGCGGACATGGGCCTGCGCCGCCAAATCGGGCCGCAGTCCCATGCCGAAGGCCAACGACCGAATGCCCTTCAACTTCTTGGGCAATTCGGGTTGTTGAATCAGCGGCGCGACGAATTTCAGCGTCGGCAGATTGGCCCAATCGACGTTGTCGGTAGCGACCCATGCGAAGCTCGCCGGGTCGATCTTCGCCATCGACTCCCTCAACCCCGGCTTCAAAAAATCCAGACTCTCTTGGGGTTTGATCATGCCGTCGAGCACTTTGTCGTCGGACGAAAATAGGAACAGCATCTCGTCGATCGTGTGCATCTCCATCGGCAGGGGAATCCCCGGCAGTTCAATCCCCGGCAGTTCCACCTTCGCCCGCCCCGGTTTGTCGGCGTTCTGCCGAAGTTTGAGCGTCTCGCGGAACAGCCGCTCGTTGCCGACGGGCCGCCGCAAGAAAAGCGCGATCGAGAGCCGGGGCAACGGCGATTCAGTCAGACCGACGCCGATGACGATGTGCTCGATGTGTTCCAGCTCGATCCCGGCTTTCTTGAAGCCCGCGAATAAGCCCGCGGGAAGCCCCCACCGCTCGAGCAAAACTTCCGGGGCGACATCAGCACGCGCCGCGTATTGAACCAGTGACGACGGCTGTAGCGCGATCGCGATCTGCGTGCCGGGCGGCATGTACCGCAACCCCGGCAGCGCCATCGGCGGGCGTGTGGCCGGCGGCGGGGCCGAATCGGTGTTGACCGTATCGGGCGCGTTACCCGTGGTGGAATACCAAATCCCGAGGCCACCGAGGATCGCCGCGACCATCAGCGCGGCGATGGCGAACGTCTTCGTTCCCGGTTTCGCGGGGGCCGCCTCGACCGGCGACGGGGCTTCGACCGATGCTGCGGTAGCTGCGGTTACCGGGAGCAATTTGGCGGGGATCGCTTCGCCGCAACGCGGGCAGACGACGCGTCCCGGGATGCTCGGCAGGTCGAACGCCGTGTTGCAGAACGGGCACGTCAGCGCGGTCATCCGATGCTCCGGCGAAGGGCGATGCGGCTATTCTAGGCATTCCCGCTTCAGGCCCGCTGTGCAGAACGGAGAGAAGGAGAAAAGGCCGCCCACTACACCGGTAGCACTTCTCCGAAGAAGCGCAACCAGTTGCCGTGCATGATGCCTGCAATGTCGGTATCGCTGAAGCCGCGGCGCGTCAGGATCGCAGGGATCTTCTGCAAGTCGGCGATGGTGTTCAAATCGGCCGGGCATTGGTCGAAGCCGAAGCCGCCGTCGAGGTCGCTGCCGATGGCGGCTTGGTTCGCATTCCCCGCGAGCTGGCAGATATGGTCGATGTTGTCCACGGCGCGCTCGATGGTCACGGTCGCCTTCGTGACGGTGCGGATCCAGCCCGGCTGGAGCATGATCGCATCGAAGGCGACGCCGATGACACCTTGCCGGCCGACGACGTATTTGATCTGCTCGTCGGTGAACTGGCGCTGCCAGTCGCAGAATTTGCGGGCATTCTGGTGGCTCGCCAGCACCCGGCCGCCGTAGATGTCCCGCACTTGATCGAAGGATCGATCCGACAGGTGCGTCATGTCGAGAGCCATGCCGAGCTTCTCGATGTTCTTGAGCAGCGGCACCGCTTCGAGCGCCAACCCGGCTTCGCTGCGGGTGCCGCCGCCGTAGCGGTTGGGGCCGTAGTGTGTGATGCCGATGGCCCGCAATCCTTGGGCGTACCAATCGAAGATGTTATCCGGGTCGAGGATCGGATCGCCGCACTCCATGCTGAGGATGTAGCCGAGGGGCGTCGTTGCGGGGTTGGCGGTGTATTGCTGGACGTGGGCCGCGAGTTCCGCTTTGGTGCGGATCATCCTCATCGCCTTTTCGCGCTCCATCGCCTTGTAGTAGGCGAGGTGCGATTGCGCCACGGCGTAGCAGGCTTGCGGTGTCGTGTAGCCGAAACTGTGATTGATCGGCTGTTCGATCCGGGCCAGCACCGTGGCTACGCAGATGCCAATCTCGGCCTTCCGCAGTTCGGGCAGGCTCACGGTGCAAGTTTGCCGGCCGGGGTCGGTGAGGCCGAAGACGGTTTCTTGCACGCGGATGTCGTGGACGTCCATCCGCAGGTCGCGGTTCCAATCGACGGCGTTCAGGCCGAGGTCGAGGTGCGAATCGAAGAGCAGCATCAGCGGAAATCCGAAGACGGGTGGTGTGGGTAGTGAGCATACCTGCCCTGGCGAACCTCGGCAACAGGCTTACGGTTGCGAGTTGGGGCACGCCCCACGCACTCAGTCCTTCGGTCGAGGATAGCGGAATTCCTTCTCGAAGTCCTTCACCGTGTTCGGCGTTTCCTCCGGTGGCGACTCGAACGGCAGCGCCTTCAGGAACGCCACGAGGTCGTCGAGCTCTTCTTTCTTCAAGTGGCTCGTCTTGCCGTGTTTGCCGCCGGCGTTGTGCGTCGTCAGCACATCCATCAGTGTCGCGGCGCGGCCGTCGTGCAGGTAGTTCGGCAATCGATACACGCCCAAAAGTGTCGGCGTGTCATACTTCGGGCCCATCTTTTCGTCCTTCCCGAGGCCGGTGCCGATGTCGTGCACGTTGAAGGGCTTCTTCAATTGGCTGTCGGTGTAGTATGCGCCCGTGTGGCACTTGGCGCACTGCGTCTCGGCGGCGGCGAAGAGCTTCTGCCCGCGTTTGGCTTCGTCGGTGAGTTTGTGCGGCGACAACCGCACGGGGAAGGCGTTCGTGTAGAGCGCGAGCGCGTCGAGATCCTTGGATCGACCCGCCATCTTTTCTTCCAGCGCGATCGCTTCGAAGGCTTTACCGAGTTTGATAGGGCCGTTGGCGAGACCGCGCCCGCGCATCAGCTTGCCGCGGATGGTGTATTCGAAGTCCTGCGATTCATCCCGGTCGGCCGACCAGTGGAGCGGGTGCGTGTGCCCGAGGCCGAACAAATTCGGCGTCTTGCGGTGCCCCTCGGGGTTCTGCCAGACGCGGCCGTCGGTCAGCCCGTCCGGGTGGCAACTGCTGCAAGCAATCCAGCGGGCCGAACCCATAGGTGGCAGGGCGCTCTGGAAGAGTTCCTTGCCGCGGATCCATTCTTTACTGCGGACTTCGTCGGTCACGGTGATTGACGAGATCGGCTTCATGTCGCCATCGTAGACGCCGACGGATCGATCCAAGGTGTTGTAGACGTAGACTTCGGTGCCTTCCGGGTTGAGCCGGATGGCGCGCGGATGTCGGCCGATGCGGATCGCCCGGCCGATGCGCTCGGCTTCGCGGTAATCGTCGTCGAAAGTCTTCGACACGTTCATGTCGTTCGTGCCGGCGTAGATCGTGTAAAGCTTCGAGCCGTCCGGGCTGAGCGCCGCTTCCCACGGATTCGTGACGACGTAGACGTCGTTGTATGTGTCGAGTGCGATCGACCGCCGGCGCTTTTCGCCCTTCGGTTTCTCCCAGAGATCGCAGATCGACAGTTGCGGGAAGATCGATCCGCGGGCGTCGAAGTCGGTCACGCGGCTGCGGATGTGCGAGATGTACGCCTTCGGCCGCTTGGGGTGCAGCACGACGTGGCGGGCGAGATTGTCGGATTCATAACCGGCCCAGGTGTCGGTGATTTTGCCCGATTCCAGGCTGATGGCGTGGAGTTTGGTCGTGAAGAACTCGGTTACGAAAATCGACTGCTGGTCGGCGGCCAGAGCGATCCCCCGGCAGTTCGGCCCGGCCTTAAAGGTGCGTGTGACCTTGCGGGCCAAGATGTCGATCTCGGAGACTGTGCCAGGGTAGTCGTGCGTGACGTAGGCGAATTTACCGTCGGCGGTTGTGACGATGCCGTAAGGTTCATCATCGACCGTCAAACTGAATTGATGCCCCGTCCCCGCATCGTAGAAGAGGACTTTGTCGTCGCCGTAAACGGTGGCGAGGAATGCGCCCGACTTGCCGGCCCAAGCGACACCTTCCGGGTGGTCGCCGCAAGGGAACTCGTGGAGCTTCTTACGCGACTTCAAATCGACGACGCTGACGGTGCCGTTGTCGGTATTGGCCACCGCGAGGAGTTTCCCATCCGCGGAGACATCCAGCAAGCTATTGGAAGCACCGGCGAACAACGGCGCCGCCAAAACGAGCGAAGCGATGAGGGAGCGGAGCATAATTCGATCCGTTGGGTGGAATGATCGAGAACGCCAGCAGAACGGCTTCTAAGCGGGATGCTTTTCGACTGCCGAGTCGCGGCCGCAGATGCGGATATTCTACAACATCACCCCCGCACGACATACATAGTAGAAGACCACTCCCACCCTTAGGCCCGCAACCCATGAAACCGAAAGTGCTGATCGCCCCGGCGCCGATGCGCGAGATCCCGCAGTCTTACGCGCCCGTCCTCGAAGCGAACTTCGAACTCGTTTATCCGGCGCGGCTCGCGCAGATGACCGTGCCCGAACTGCTCGAGCAACTCCCCGGCTGCGTCGCCAGCCTCGCGGGGTCGGAGCCCTACACGCGGGCCGTCATCGAAAAGGCCGCCGCGGCCGGGTTGAAGGTCATCGCCCGCGCCGGCGTCGGCTACGACGGCGTCGATCTGCAAGCCGCCACCGATTGCGGCGTCGTCGTCACGAACGCCCCCGGCACCAACCACGACGCCGTGGCCGAACACGCCCTGCTGCTCATGCTCGCGCTCGCCAAAAACCTCACGATGCAACACAACCGCATGAAGGACGGCGCTTGGCCGCGGGTCGCGCAACTACCGCTGCGCGGCCGGCTGCTCGGCATCGTCGGCCTCGGCCGCACCGGCAAGGCCGTGGTCCTGCGGGCCAAGGCGTTCCTCATGCCCGTCATCGCCTGCGACCCCTACATCGACGGCGCGTGGGCGAAGCAGCACGGCATCCCGATGGTGACCCTCGACGAGATTTTCGAACGCGCCGACATCGTGAGTTTGCACGTCCCGAAGACGCCCGAGACGCACAACCTCATCTGCGAGCGCTCGCTGAATTTGATGAAGCCGACGGCGCACCTCATCAACACGTCCCGTGGGGAAGTCGTCCACGAAGCCGATTTGTTCGAAGCGCTGAAGGCGAAGCGGATCGCCGCGGCGGGCTTGGACGTGTTCGTCGACGAGCCGCCCGTGGGCACGCCGCTGCTGACGCTCGACAACGTCGTGCTGACGGCGCATACGGCCGGGGTCGATGTGCAATCCCGGCTCGACATGGCCAATATGGCCGCCGTAGGCATTCACAAACTGCTGGTCGAAAAAAGCTGGCCCGCGGAGATGGTGGTGAACCCGGCGGTGCGTGGATAGAGTCCTTCGTCATTCGTTCTTAAATAGTCATTCGGCTCCGCAGTCCCGGATCCGTCCGGCTGGACGCCATTGCGGGAGTTCTGCGAAGCCCGAAAAACGATTGACGAAGGACGAATGACTCACTTCGTCAATTTCGTGAACTTGATGTCGGTGAATTCGATTTTCATCTTCGGGTAGCCGGCATGCACTTGCAGGGCGATGATCCCTTCGGCCGGGAAATCTTTGCCGTCTTTCATTTTCGGGAACTCGCCGCCGACCATCACTTCGCCGTTGATCTTGATCGTGATTTTGTTCCCCTTGGCGATGATGTGGTAGTCGTTGACTTCGGTCTCCTTCACGACTTTCTTGATGGTCTCGGCATCGGACGCTTTGATCATGCCGCCGACGCCTTCGCCATAGAGGCTGCCCCAGTAGCCTTTGCCGATGTCGACTTGCGGCCCGCTGACGACGAACTTCTTCTCGTCTTTCAGGGTGCTGCGGATTTGGAAGCCGCTGTTGCCGGCGCCGTCGTGCAGTTTCACTTTGCAGGTCAGTTCGAAGTCGCCGTACTTCTCTTTGGAACAAAGGAACGTGTTGAAGCCGGGGTCTTTCTTGGTTTCGCCGACGATCGACGTACCGTCGATCTTCCAGAGGTCCATGTTCCCGACCCAATTCTTGGCGTCGAGGAATTCTTTGGTGTCGTCGGCTCGCAGGGTCGGGGCGTCGACGAACAGCAGAAGCGAAAGCGCGAACGGCAGACGGGAGAGACGCATGGCGAAACCTCGCGGGAATGGGATCGAACGCCCCGGTGGGTCGGAGTTCGGGGCGGGTGTAGTTTCACAAGAATATCGAGCGAAGGCAACAGCCGAAGGCGTGAAATGCGCGCGCCGGCCGTTGTTTGTTAGAACTCCAAGAATCGTTGGAATTGGTTCGATTATTGGCATGCCCTTTGAGCCAACTTTAGCTTTTAGCTTTCGGTCATTTTGCATACCCCCCCTGCCGAAAGCTCCGAAAGCTCCGAAAGCTAAACCGCATGGCCGACCGAAGTGCTGGCTCACCATGGGTTTAGCAATCCATTTCTGTTAAGTTTCGCGGACGAGCGGGCGGACGCCGACCCAGATGGCCCAGGCCTTGGCCTTCCAACCGCCGGCGTCGGCGGCGAGGCGGCGGGCCACCCGAGCGAACCAGCGCGCCGCCCCGACCGGGACATCGGCCGGGGGGCAGGCGCCGGCCGCGGCTGTCAAATCCTCGCGGGCCTCTCGGAACGCTTTCGCCTTTTCCGCCGGGCTCGCTTGCTGCACCATCACCAAGCTCTCGGCCATCGCCAGCAATAGCTTCGTGCCGTCGGGCAATCCCAAGGGGTCGATGTCGTCGAGGAATCCGTTGGCCGCTTCGGTATTCCCCCGAGTCGCCTCGATGATCGCGAGCCAAGCGCTCATTTCGGGGAGGAGTTCGTCCGGGGATTTTTGATGGGCCGCCCGCAGCGCGGCCTCGGCTTCGGCGTCTTGCCCCAGCGCGCGGTGGGCGTCGGCGAGCGCCCGCAGCATCCACGCTTCGCAGCCGGCCCGCTTCGGCCAATCTTGTAGCCAAGCCACGGTGAGGCCGTACTGTTTGGCCCGCGCCAGAATTTCCCCGGCCCGCGCCCAGCCGTCGTCGGTGTCACGCAGCAACTCGGCGAAGCGCTGGACGGTGGCGGTCGCGGTGTCGAATTGGCCGAGGAAAGTCAGCCCGTTCGCCAATACCAAGGCCGCTTCGCGCGCGGCGTCCGGGTTCCGTCCCGCGATGTCTTTCAGCCGGTCGCTCACCTTCCATGGTTGGGCCGCGGCCAGGTGGCGCTCGGCCCAGATGCCCGCCGCGCCGGCCGAGGTGCCCGGCCGGTCGAGCGCTTTCGACAGCTCGTCTTCGATCTCGGCGGCCCAGCCCTGTTCGTCGAATTCGCGAGCCGAATCGCGGAGCAGCGGTTTCGGAAGGCTCTCGTCTTCGATCAAGCCGCGCATCAAAGAGCGGGCTTCGGCGAGGTTCCGCTGCCGCACCGCGAGCTGGACCGCGCGCAGTTTCAACAGGGGCCCGTCGGCGTGTTCGCGCAGGGTGGCGAGCGTCCGCTGGGCGCCGCCGAGGTCGTCGGTGGCCAGTTGTTCGGTCATCAGTTGATGGCCGGCCGCGCCGAAATTCGGATCGAGTTGGAAGGCTTGTTCGTAATCGTCTTTCGCGCCGCGGTGGTCGCCTTGGATGCGCTTGGCTTCGCCGCGGATGCCGTAGGCGTACGGATCTCCCGGCGCGAGCCGGACGAGTTGGTCGGCCGCTTCGAGGCATTCTTTGTGCTGGCCGAGGTCGTCGTGCCAGTGGGCGAGTTGCCGCCAGCCCCAGGTGTAGTCGGGGTCTTCTTTCAGGCACTCCTGGATCATGTCGATGGCTTTGGCGCGGTCGCCGCGCTGGGCTTCGATCCACGCCAGCCGACCGCGGAGCGTCAACGGTTTCGGTTCGAGCCGCACGGCTTCGCAGACTGTGCGGGCTTCGTCGAATTGGCCGGCGCGGGCCAGTTGCTCGGCTTTTCGGTCGTGGGCCGGGAGGAAGTTCGGGTACTCGCGGATGGCGGCATCGCAGGCCGCGACGCGTTCGCCGATGGCTTCGCTTTCGGCCGCCGGGGTGTCGAGCCAGAAGATCGCCGCCCACGGGTTGAACTCTTCGTCGCTGCGCCACGCCGTCGCCAAAGTTTCGACGGCGATGTCTTCCCAGCCGCCGCGGCGCATCTCGGCCATGGCCATTTGCAGCAGTGTCGGCGAACCTTCGCCGGCGGTGAAGGCGATGTCGCGGAAGGTGCGTTCGCCGAGGGTTTGGTCGTTGGTGCGGACGGCGTAAATCAACTGCTTGATCAACCCCTCCGGCCCGGCGAGGTGCTCTTGCAAGACGGCCAGTGCGGTGCGGGCCTCTTTGAGTTCGCCGTCGGCCAAACAGGCGTCGAAGAGGATCGCCGCGGCCGGGGAATAGCCGGGGTGCAAGCGCAGGGCTTCGCGCAGGTCTTCCTTGCCGCCGTCGCGTTCGCCGGTCAGGATCTTGGCTTCGCCGCGCATGGTCAGCGGCGTCGGGTGCTCCGGGCGCAAGCGGCACATTTCGTCGGCGGCTTCGAGGTACGCCTCGCCTTTGCCGGTGTCGTTGAACCACTCCGCGAGCTGCTGCCAGCCCCAGTAGTAGCCGGGGTCGATGGAGACGAGCGCTTGCATCATCGGCACGGCGGCGGCGTAGTTGCCCCGGCGGGCTTCGACCCACGCGGCGCGGCCTTGCAAAACCAGCGGTAGGTTGTCGAGTAGCGGGGCCGGTTGCAGCGTGGCCAAGGCTTCGTCGAAGCGGCCGACGTCGGCGAGGCGCTCGGCTTTCAAGTCGTACGGTTCCGGGTTATTCGGCTCGAGCGCGGCGGCGCGGTCGAGCACTTCGAGCGCTTCGGGCGTTTGATCGTATTTGTTGAGGAACCGGGACAGTTTGAGGAACACGCGCGGATCGCCGGCGCGATCCTGGGCCAAATCTCGGGCCAGATTGAGCGCCGCCTCGGGCCGTTCGACGCGCTCGCCCCAGTTGGAGACGGCGCCCCAAGCCCAATCGTAGCCCGGCTCGTGGCGGACGGCGCGCTCGGCCGCCTTCAGCGCATCTTCGCCCCGATCGGACTCCCACAGGTGCTCCGCGAGGAACCCGTGCGCCAGCGGATCGAGCGCGGCCTTCGCCAGGTTCGCTTCGAGGACCAGCAGCGCTTCATCGCGTTCCTCCGCTTCGACGAGCGCATCGGCCAGATCCTTGGCCGGCGGCGTCCAACCCGGGGTGCCCTTCACCGCTTGGCGCAGGGCCTCGATGCGCTCCTCGGTCGCGCCGGTGCGGGCGCAGGCCTCGGCGAGGTCCATCCAGAGCCGGGAGAGCAGCGGGAACTTGGAGGTCGCATCGCGCGCCAGCGTCGCCGCTTCGACCTCGCGGTGCATCATGATCAACTGTTGAATCACGATCGACCACGCCTGCCAAAGGTCGGGGCGATCCTCGAGGAATTGTTCCAGCTCGGCGAAAAAGTGTTCCTGCTCTTCGGGGTCTTCGATCAGCGGCAGCATTTGATCGCGGTACGCGAGCAGGCCGTCGCCGTTGGTCGGTTGAATCCGGAGTTGGTCCGCGACGAACCGCAGTGCGGCCTTCTTTTCTTTGCTCCCCCGGCACGTCTGCACGAGTTCGACGATGGCGAGTTCGTGATCGATGGTGACCGCCAAGCCATCCCGGAAGATCTCGCACGCTTCGTCGCCGCGGTCGGCCCGACGGGTGACGTTGGCGAGCACCGCGAACTGCGACGGATGCTCCGGTTCGAATTCGGCCGCGCGGTGCGCGGCGGCCAAGGCCGCCTCGATTTCGCGGCGTTCGCCGTGCAGCAAGGCGAGTTGGCGGTAGGCCCAGGCGTCGCGCGGGCAGACGGCCAGCAGTTCTTCGATGGCCGCTTTCGCGGTGTCGTCGGATTCGCCCGTGAGCCATTCGGCGCGCAGCTTCAACAGCGGGTAGAAATGCGGGAAACGCCGCGCCTTGTCCGCGAGGTAGACCTTCGCGGAGGGCTTGCCTTCGGTGTCCGCCGACAAGCCGACGATGAGCCGGTGGACTTCGGGGTTCAGCGGATCGACCACGTCGTACTCGCGCAGATCGAGCAGCGCCGCGCGGTAACTCGGCTTCGTGCGGTTTATCCGGGCGGACGATTTCACCCAGAGTTTTCTGGGCGAATCGAGCCGGGCTTCGGCCAGATCCAACTCGGCTTCGGCGAACTTCCCCGCGTTGGCCCAGCATTCGGCGCGGAAGATCCGCAGCTCCGCGAGGGTCGCCTTCGGCGCGGGTTCCTCGCTCGTGGCTGGGGTCGCCGGGTCGAGCGCGGCCAACTTCTCGATGGCTTTATCGAGGGCGGTGCGGGCGAATTCCGGTTCGCCCCGTTCGAGCAGTGCCGCGTGCAAAGATCGCACGGCGGATGCCGAGGGGATTTCGGTCCGCGTCGCCCGCCGCTGTAGCAATCGGACGGCTTCCGATATCTGCCCGGTGGCCCGCGCCACCCGCAAATAAACGTCGGCGAATTGCTCCTCGCGGTCGTCGAGGCAACACGAGAACCGATTCAGTTCCACCGCTTCGTCGAAGCGCTGGTGCTCCCACCACTGCTGGCCGAGGAGGAAGTAACCGGCCGCCGCATGCGGGCGGATCCTCAGGGATAACCGCAGCAGGCGCTCGGCTTCGGTTTGTTCGGCCGGATCGGCGAGCAGCACTTGCCCCAGCGATTGGATCAAGATCGGGTCGGCTTCGGCCCGGCCGCCTTCGCGCAGCAAGAAAGCCGTGCGCTCCGCGAGCAATCCGAGCTCGCGGAGGGCGTTGGCTTTCACCATGGCGAAGGTGGCATCGTGCGGGAAGTCGAGCAGCAACCGCTCGGCCGCCTCGCGGAGCAGCACCGGGTGCTGGGTCGCCTTGGCCCAAGCCAGTTGCGCGAGCTTCGGCCATTGGCTATCGGGGTAGTCCCGCAGCAGTTCATCGAGCTTCGCTTTCGCGGTTTCGAAGCGGTGCTCGGCGACCATCGTTTGCAGTCCGTGCAGGGCGTCGAGCACGTCCGCATCGGGGAAATCGATGCCATCGAGTTTGGCCCCGGCTCCCGGCGGTACGGCGACGAGGCAGCGCGGGCCCGTGGAGCGAAAGCGTTTGAACAACGCCGCCAGCGGCGCTTCGACCGGCTTGCGTTCGAGCGTCTCCGCAAAGAAGAGCGAGCCCCGGATGTCGTCGGCGCCGATGACGAGCCGCGATTGGCCGAAGCCGGTTTCGACGAGGGTCAGTTGAAAGGGCACGCCGCGGCCGATGAGTTCGTTCACGACTTCGGCCGTCAGCGCGAACTCGCGGGTGTGCCAGCCGATTTGTTCGTAGCGGCGCCGCTCGGCGGAATCGGGAACGCCTTCCAGCGGCCCCGCCGGCTCGGCCGGGGGCAGTTCCAACTCGCATTTCCAATAGCGCCCCAACAACTGCGGAACCGTCGGCGGTGTGCGGTCCGCGCTGAACTCCAGCGGCAGAATCACCCGCGTGGCGGTTGTCGGCGACCGTGCTTGCAACCGATCCGCGAAGGCGGGGTAGAAGGTCTCTTCGTCGTCTTTCACGAGTCGGGCCTGCGCCTGGGCTTCGCCCATATCGCCCAAGAAATAGGCCACATCGGAGCGCCGGGCCGCGAGCCAATCGCGCAGATCGGACTCGAGCAGCGGGGACAGTTCCGCGTAGCGCTCGACGCTGCGGCGCACGTCGGCATAGCGGCCGAGGTCGAGTTGGACCGCTGCGAGTTGCGCCATCACGAGCGCGCTCTCGAGTTGCCCCGACGCATCGGTGAGGAAGTCGCAGGCTTCGACGGTGCGGCCCCGTCGGACGAGCAGGTGCCCCACGGCTTGGACGCCGGGGCGGAACCACGCTTGGAAGTCGAGCGACTGCCGCGCGGCGACGAGGGCGTCGTCGAACTTCTCTTGGAATTCGAGGACGCTGGAGCGCTCGACGAAATGCCACGGACGATTCGGGGCGATCGCTTCCGATTGGCCGAGGTACTTCTCGGCCCGGTCGAAATCGCGCAGCCGGGCCGAGGTGAAGGCTTGGAGCGCGAGCCAGTCGCCGCGCAGCTCCGGGGAGGCTTCGTCCCAATCGGTGTGGGCCCGCTGGAACTTCCAACCGGCGAAGGGGCCGAAGTGTTCGAGGCGGTAGCGGGCGTGATAGTAGACCGCTTCCGGGTAGGCCGGGCTTTCGCGGTAGGCGAGGATGTGCAGTTGCCGACCGAGCCGGGGCGAACCGAGCTGCATGGCCAGCCGACCGGAGATCAACCGCGCGGCCGGGCCGGCCCAATTCCGCATCGGGCCGAACGCGAGGCCGCGCTCGTACGCCGCCCGGTAGCGCCCTTGCGCGTAGAGCTCTTTGACGGCGTTGATGTCGGCGGACGGTACGTCCACGGCGGCGGGCGGGGTCGATTCCCTCGGCACGGTGCGTCCTTCGGAGGCTGGTCGGGGGTCGGGTGGATTTTCGTAGCGACTCTACGCGGGCGGATCGCTCGGCGGTGTCACGTTCGCCAAGTGGCCGACTTGGCCGAGGATGTTCCCCAACTGGGCCAGGCGCACGCCGTATTTATCGAGGAACTCAGCGAGGGCGAACTCCGATTCGAGTTCCACAGCGTCCTCGCCGGTCAGGCGGTCGGTGACTTCTTGCAGCAGTTCGAGGTAGGCCCGTTCGACGCCGGGGAGAACGCCTTTGCAGCGGCCCGGCAGCCCGGGGAATTCCTTCGACCACCGGTTGTAGAAGTTCTGCCACCGGGTTTTGTCGTCCGTTGCTTGTTGCTGCGCCCGCATCAAGCCGATCTGCTCGCGCTGAAGTTCGACCATCTGCCGCAGGAGATCGGTCGCCTCGGACGGGCCGGCCGACAAATGCGGGGGTTCGGGCAAGCGCAGCATCGGCGACGAAACGATTATCGAAGCATCCATCGGGCGGCACTCGTCGGGGTCAATCGTGCGTATTCCGGCATTATACGTCCGCGACCCGGAACCGCACCCCACGGAAGTTTCGCCGTGGTGCGAAGCACTTCGGCATCATCGAGAACCCGCATTTCGAATTGAAGAAAGCGCGGCGAATCGCTTCGGGTAATACAACCAGAAGGTGGAATCCAGCGGCAGTAAAGGATCGGCCCCAGTGGACAATGCGCGTTCGCAGTTTCGGGCCGGCCTGATTTACGGGTTGATCGCTTACTCGGTCTGGGGGCTCATTCCCCTCTATTTCCACCGGGTCGCGTTCGTCTTCGCCGGGGAAATCCTCGCCCATCGCATCGTCTGGTCGTTCCCAATCGTGCTCGCGCTCGTCGTGCTCAGCTCCGGCGGCTGGGCCAAGTTCACCGCCGTCCTCACCGACCGCCGACTCGTGCTGACCCTGTTGCTCAGTGCCGGGCTGCTCGCCGTCAACTGGCTGCTGTACATCTACGCCACCGTCTGGCACCGCGTCTCCGAAGCGAGCCTCGGCTACTACATGCTGCCGCTGGTGAACGCTTTCCTCGCCACGCTCTTCCTCGGCGAGAAACTCCGCCCGGCGCACTACCCGGCGCTCGGCCTCATCGCCTTTGGCGTCGCGATTCCGTCGATCGCCGAAGGCTCGTTCACGTGGTTGGCCGTGGTTCTACCCGTGTCTTTCGGACTGTACGGCCTCGTGCGAAAAATGATCGCCGTCGACAGCCTCACCGGGTTGACGGTGGAAACCCTGCTGATGCTGGTGCCGTCGTTGGGGTTCATCGCGTACCGGGCCTCGACCGGCCACTCGGCCTTCGGGGCGAATTGGGAAACCAACGGGCTGCTCATGTTCAGCGGCGTCGTCACGGTGGTGCCGTTGCTGACGTACACCCTGAGCATCCGCCGGATTCCGTTGCTGACGCAGGCCTTCATCCAGTTCATTTCGCCGACGGTGCAGTTTCTACTCGCCTATTTCTACATGGGCGAAGCGATGTCGCCGGAGCGGTGGGCCTCGATCTTCTGCGTGTGGGCCGCCGTGCTCGTGTTCATCGCGGATGCGGCGCTGGCGGCCAAGCGGGCGCGGGTGAGTCCGCCACAGTTGGCCGTTGCAGCAGCGGAATGATGCCCGGCTCGTGGTCGGCATCGTCCCCGTGGCAACCGTGCCCCACGAGGGGGATGAGGATCGAGGCGAATAGGCCGATGATGCGACCGCATGCGACTGGGCGCGCCTGCTCCGTCGATCCCATCTCGGAGGTCTGGTTTTGCAAGTCGCTGTCTCGACTCATCGAATGCAGTCCTCGGCGGTTTGCCCCAAGCAGACAGCGATCATCGTATCCCGACCAACGGAAATAGTCCGGCGATTCACGCTGCCGGCTCGCCCCAGTGTCACTTGACGCGGCGCGCGCCCGAACCTAAGTTCCCTATGAGGCCTCACCGGCCGGGGCGAGGGTCAAAATGGCGACGCACGACAGTATGGAAATCGTCGGCCTGAACCTCAAGATGCTCGGCCGGCAGAGCAAGAAGAACGTCCTCGTGAGCGCCGGCAAACCGGCCGACAAAGTCCGCCTCCTCGACAGCGTCCGCGAACTCGCCAAACTCGATGTGCGCCTGTTCGCCACCGAGGGCACCAGCCGGTTTCTCACCGAGAAGGGCGTGCCGAACGAGCCGATCTACAAGATCGGTGAAGGCACCGAGCCGAACATCAAATCGTTCCTCGAAGCCGACCGTTTCGACCTGATCGTGAACATCTTGACGGGCGATTACAACTACGACGCCGGCACCGACAGCAACCGCATCCGCGCCTTGGCGGTGCAGAACTCGATCCCGCTCATAACAGATGTCGAAGTCGCCATCCTAACCATCGACACCGTCGTCCGCAACGTCCGCGACGGCGTCTACAGCTATAAGGTGTCGAACCGCGAAGAGCCGTGGAACCTGAAGGCGGAGTTTCTCAAACTCGTCGCCGAGTACGGCGGGTTCGCCTGCCACCACGCCCACTTCGACAAAGCCTATTTGATCTCCCTCCAAAATTTGGAACTCAGCCAAGTCGATATGCAGTTGAAGTGGAAGCTCTACAAGTCCCTCAAAGAGAACTACACCTTCGAGGACCTCTACGAGCGCATCTCGCGCGGCGTCGAGACGATGGTCGCGCAAGGGGTGAAGTACTGCCGGACGATGGTCGACGCCGATGCCACCGTGCGGACGCTGCCGATGGAAGCCGCACTCGCGGTGAAGAAGCAGTACGCCGGGCTTATCGAGTTCGAGATCGGCGTGCAGCCGCTGCAGGGGGTGCTTGAGCCGGAATCGCGGAAGCAGTACGAACGCGCCTGCGAAATGGGCGACTTCTGCGGCGGGTTGCCGTCGAAGGATCGGCCGACGCCCGAGAAGCACATCGACATCATCATGCAGATCGCCAAGGGGCTGAACAAACCGCTCGATGTGCACGTCGATCAAGAGAACAACCCGTACGAATCCGAGACGGAAAT
>JBBRUN010000034.1:0-18827 GCA_038247765.1 Gemmatales bacterium
CAAAGTGAATGCTGGGTTGTCGCGGTGAGCGGCGAGGTAGTCGATGCGGCCGGTCGAGAGGTCATCCACGGCCAGCACAGGGGTGCCTCGCGCGAGTAATTGCTCGACGACGTAGGAACCGAGGTATCCGGCGGCGCCGGTGATGGCCCAAGGACGTTGGTCGGGTGGGGTGATAGAGTTCATGACGGTACACTCGCTTTAGGCGGCAGCCGGTGGGGGCCGGCGAGAAAATTCCAGAAGTCGCCGGTCGCCGCGGCTGCGGCGAATGCCTCCGTGGAAAGTGGTGGGCGTCCGGCGAGCCAATCTCCCATGAGCCAAACGGCCAATGCGTGGCGGGCGAATTCTGCGGCGATATCCGCTGTGGTCGTGCCGTATTGAGTCGCCGCAGAGCCGTGCTCGAAGAAAATCCACGGGCGATTCTCGTTCAATACCCGTTGAGCGCCGCGGAGCACGCCGAGTTCCGCACCTTCGACGTCGATTTTGATCACAGCCACGGGTCGACCTTTCGGCACCAGATCGTCGATGCGGACGACTCGGACGGAAAGCGGCCGCACCGATTCTCCGGCTCCGAGATCATCGCGGCGCTTGAGGCCGCTGAAAGCGGGATTGCTGACGACCCACTGGAACTCAGTTGTTCCCGGTCGATCTCCCGCCGCGGCCGAATGAACTTCGACGGTCGGAAACGTGATGCGCAGGTGCTCGGCCAATTCCGGGATCGCTTCCACGGCGATGTGCTGTCCGGTTGGGGAGCCGCGCAGAAACTGCTCGAGGATATCGCCTCGGTGCGCGCCTATATCGATGGCGTTCCCGCCCACAGGTAGAAGCCGCGGCAGAATCTTCGCCATCTGCTCGGTGTCGCGCCGTTCGATAAGATCGACACGCGATTTCGTTCGCGTCGCGTCTCGGATTGCTTTCAACGTTGGATAGAGTGGGGTCGTCTTGATCCACCGCTTAAGTCGCGACACGGTTCCGCTCCTCCGCTTCGGCGACCATCCGAGTGCAAATCGTTTCGATCGCATCCACCGTCGGCACCGGGCCGCAGTGGGATTCCAGTAGTTCGCGGGCCGCGCGGCGCTGCCGATTCTGCGCCGCCGGATCGCCCAAGAGCGACACGGCGCGGTCGATCAACCCCGCGTCGTCCTCGCAGACCCCAGCGTGCACGCCGTCGATCGCCGGCATTCCTTCGATCCCCTCGGATGTGGTCACTACCGGCACGCCGTAGCCAATCGCTTCTAGGATTTTGATCTTCATGCCGCTGCCGCGACCGGGGGCGTAGAGAAGCACGGCGGTCCGCTCGAAATAGGGCCGTGTATCCGGGACGTTTTCATCGACGGTGACATCCGGCATCGCGAGATAGTCTTTCAGTGCGGCCTTCGCCCCCCAACCGACGATTTGCAGTGTGGCCGCTGGCACGCGGCGTTTGATCTCGGGCCAAAGGCGAGTCAATAATCGGACGGCTGCGGAATGCGTCGGATACCAACTCATGGTGCCGATGACGCTGACAACCGGCTCACCGATCCGCCGGTCGTCCGGGATGAACGGGTACAGACTCGCGTCGATGCCGACGGGTACCGTGACGATTGCCGCGGTCGGATTCACCCGCATCATTTCGGGCACCAGCCGCGGCGAGCAAGATCGGAAGTGCCGCAACCGACGCACGAGCATCCGCTCGGCCCGGAACATCATCCAGCGGTCGAACCGTTCGCGGAGGCTTCGTGGCCGCAGGTGTTCCAGATCGATCCAAACGAGGTGGTGGACATTCACCAGTACCTTGTTCCGATGCTGCAAACCGAGCCAACCGGCCCACAATTGTTCGAGATGGAGGATGTCGAAACCCTTCGCCAGTTCGGCGGCGAGGTCGCGTTTCAACTCGTCGGAGAACATGTAAGAATAGGGTCGCCGGAGTGTTTGCAACTTCGCCCACGGCCCGCCGCGTACGGGGAGCGGGTAAAGTCGCAAGTCGTACTCGGTCGCGGGGAAAAGCCGGCGGGCCTCGTCCATCTCGGAAGGCTTGCTGCACGCCGCGAACGCCGTCACCCGGTGCCCCCGTACGACGAGTTCGCGGAGCAGAACATAAAACCACCGCGCGGCCGCATTCCCGAACGGGATCGGGGCTTCGACGAATACGACGACGATGCGGAGTGGTGTCATGATTGGTTTACGGCGTCGCGGATGTCGCGGGCCATGTCGGCCCAGGTGCGGGAGCGGAGTTCGTCGGCTAAGGGCCGAATGCGCTGCCGGAACGAGTCGAGGTTCGCTCGCCAGTGCTTCAACCGATCCGCGAGATCGCGGGCATTTTCCGGATCGGGCAAGATCAACTCGGCCATGTCGGGCGGGTAGCGTTCGGCGACCCCGGCCACCGCGGACACGATTGCAGGCAATCCCCGGCAGAGGGCTTCGTGGACGCCCAAGCCGTAGGCGTCGTATCGAGACGGTGCCACGATTGCATCGCAGCCTGCGAGCACGGCCGGGACATCGGTACGGAAGCCGAGGAATTGGATCCGACCGGCGTGTCCGTCCGAAGCGACCCGCGCCTCCCACTCGGATCGGGTCGGGCCTTCACCGATGACAGCCAAGTTCGCATCCCACGCGGGATCCGCACAGAGCGAGCGCCAAGCGGTGTAAAGCGTATCGAACCCTTTCACGCGATTCCCGAGTTGACCGACGAAAGCGACCCATGGGCGCTCGTCCCAGCCGAGCCTGTTCCGGGTAGCCCGGTGCTCCGACTCTGCCACTAAGGGAAGCTCCGCCGGATCGCAGCCGAGGTAGACGATCCGCGTATGCTCCGGCGCGACTCCCAAGAGTTCGACCGCATCGCGGGCCGTTCGCCGGCTGTTGCAAATCACTAGGCGGGCTTGTCGAATGGATCGCCGTTCGGACCGGCGATTCAGCCGGTGTACGGCGTGTATCTTCAGACGCCTCGAGAATCCGCCGACGGCCGGCGAGGGATACGCCGCGTGGACGCAATGCAGCCAGTTGATGTCTGGCCAAAGGCAATTTCCGCCGTTCACCACGACGCGGAATCCGTCTCCGGCCAAGCGGGAGGCCCATTTCCGGCCGGCGCGGGCCAGCAAGGGTTGGGCGAGCAAGTGCCGTCCGAACGGCCGTGGCACTCGGTGAACCGTGATATTCGGATTCTCGCTCAATTCATCGGCGACTCGGTGAGTCACCAAGTGAACGGGTTGCTCGGCGGCGAGGAAGCGTGCCAGTTCCAGATTCGCGCGATCCATTCCTCCGTTCAACGCGAAGTCCCCAGAAACGAGCAGCGTGCCGGTCACGCTCGCACCGGCCCGGTCAGGGTACGGGCTTGAACCAACACCCCCATTTGCACGAGGAGCATCACGGAGCCGGGGATCGAGGAGAGCGTACCCGACCCGATGAACGCCGTGCCCCAGTTCGTCAGGCAGAGCGCGAACATCATCAGCACCCCAAGGCCCCACGGCGTCCCCAAGCGTCGGGCGGGCGGATGACTGAACAACCAGGCGAGAAACGCGAGCCAAAGGCCAATACCCACAAGTCCCTGATCGACCAAAATACGGCTGTATTCGTTCTCCAAGCCGATGGCTTGCGGGGCGCGGTCGGCCAAAAAGTACGGGACGCTGGTACCGACCGACGAGCCCATGCCGGCGCCGAGCGGATAATCGGCCATGAGCTGGAAGAACGACGTATTCGCACTCCCTTGGACGCGGTCGGATACGAATTCGGTGTCCTCGAGCGTGGAGATCCGCTGGAGCCGCTCGTCGGAGCTGGCGATCAGGATCGCGGCCGCCGCCAACGACACGGCCGCCGCGCCGATGACTAAGTGGAAGCGGGATACGACCCAGACGATCAGCGTGGCCAAGATGAACATGACGGCCGGTTGACGGGCGGCGCACATCAGAATTCCACCGAGGGCCGCGGCGATGCCCGCCGCCGCCAAGCCTCGGTCCAAGACGCCGGCCGCGCGCCCGAACGAGCGGTCCAGCAGAAACGGCAACGAGAAGAGCATCGTCCCGCCGTAAGCGTGCGCGCTCAGGAACGTCGAGGGGATGCGGTAATATTCGAACCCGCCCACGTCCTTCGACATGTAAATGATTTGCGTCACCGCGTTATCGGGGTAGAGCGATTCGATACCGTTGAAATAGAGGTATATCCCGGCCGCCAACGCCGCGAGATTGAGAATCGCCAACGCACGGGCTAACACGGAGAGGTCTGGGGCCCCCAGCCGACTGGCCAAGAGCATGCTGGGCAGGAACCAGACCGTCGCCCGCAGCGCTACGAGCTGCACCAGGAAGTCGTTGATTGGGATGATTACGAGGGCGGCCGGCCAAGCGATTAGCACCATGATCCAGTTAGCGAGGGGCGTGCCCCACAATGTGGTCGCATCGCGCGACCGCCCGGCGAAGAAGCCGACGTACAATCCGAGCAAGCCGAAGTCGAACATGAACGCCGTGAAGGGCCCGAGGTAGTTCGCCCGGATCACACCGCTGAAGTACCCGACGGCGAACGCGGCGGCGAAACCCCAGCCTAGCGATCGGAGCGTGCAGGCGAGCACGACAAGGAACGCGGCAATGGGGAAGAGCGCAGCGATCACGGCTGCTCGCCTCTCGGTGTGAGCAGGAGCCACTCTTGCGGTCCTCTGTATTCCCGGATCGCGGTCGCCGCTTCGTCCGTGCTCAGAAACTCCGATAGAGCGGAAATCGGTTCTCGGGGGACGGCGACCGCCGCTTCCACCGAGTGCGTCTCAGCGAATCTCGCTCGAATTCGGGCGCCGACTCCGGATACTAATTCATCATGGATTTCGATCAACAGGGTCGCGGTCGAAAGCGCTGTCGTCTTAGACCGTCCGAATAATTCGCCTTCGTACCCCTCGCAATCAGAAAAGACAAACGCGTTCGGCAATAAGTGGCGATCCAGCCAACGCGGGGAACAATAACCGCTCGGAACCGCATGGGGAACCCGATTGGCCAACGCCATCTCCTCGGTCGCGGCCCTGGCCCACCAATCCGTGTCAAAAGCAATCACCGGCGTCGCCGGCATCCGGCGGGCCAATCCGACCGCGTAATATCCGAACTTCGCCCCTACATCGAGTATGTGCGAGAACGGGCGCGCGGCGATCCTCTCCAACCAAGTGTGGAGTTCCGCTTCATACGTCCCCAATAGAAACGGCCCCAAATGCTCCCGGTGGGTCATGGGGGTGAGCGTCATCCCGACGAACGGCCCGGCTTGCACGGTGGGTCCGTATCGATCGATCAGTTTTCGATTGAGGTCTAAAAGGCCCCATTCGCGAACCAATCGGTGGGAATGCCCACGTGCCCTGGCCGACTGAAGGGCTGTGAACGTCTCCGGGGCGATCGCCCCCATGCCATCCCGAACCCAACGTTTCAGAGTCCCGATCACTCGAATGCCCTCGGCGCTATTAAACGGGCCATCTCGGCCAACCGTACCGAGGGGTCGCAACGCTCGGCCGCACGAGACGGGCCCGCGTCCCCGAGCGTCCGCCGACGGATCGGATTCTCGATTAATTCCCGCAGAGCAGTGGCCACCGCTCGGCTGTCCCCCGACGGGCAAAGGATGCCGCACTCCCGATCCACGATCTCGGCGCCGCCGCCGAAATCCGAAGTGATGACCGGCAGCCGTGCCCAAAGCGCTTCGACGAAGGCGATCCCGAACCCCTCCGGGCCTGTGTTCGGTTGGCAGTAGATATCGGCCACCTTCATGAGTTGGGCAGCATCCGACCGCGGGCCGAAAAACTCGATGCGGTCCCCTAGACCCAGCTCTTGTGCGGTCGCTTTGAGATACGCCAGCAAGGCGACTTCGCTGGGTCGTTGGGCACCGCCGACCACCCAGCAGACCCATCCGGCGAGATTTCGCAGCTCCGCCAATGCTTCGAACAGCACCGCATGTCCTTTGATCGCTTCGATCCGGCTCACTATCAGGATGACAATGGCGTCTTCATCAGTTGAACATTCCGCCCGGATCGTACTGCGTGCTTCCTTCCGATCGAATTCGGGCGGCGCTGGAACCGGCGGATGCACCACATCAGTAGGGCAAACTGGGAAGACCCGCTCGGCGCTGGATGCGGTGAACCGGCTATTGGCGATCACCCCATCTGGGCGGGTCCGCGCCGCCCAACGGTCGATCCAATGCTTTCCGCTCAACTCCCCATGAACGGCGTTGATCAGGCGGATTCCCGCGCGTTTCACAGCCGGGGCGAAGACCGCGTGTGGCCATGTACCGTGGGTGATCGCAGCGTCGAATCTCGGTGCAGTCAGAAGACGCTTCAGCCGCGATCGGGCGCGGAGCACCGTCCAAGGTCGGCTGACCCGTACGGCGCCGAGATCGTGCACGGGAGCCCCTGTCGCAATAAGCTCGTCCCGAAGCCGGCCGGGGAAGCAGACCCCGAAGTGGGGTTCCATCGTCGGGCACAAGTGGCGCAGTCTCGCCAGCGTGAGTAGGTACGTTTCGATTCCGCCGAAGAGATTCCCCGACGTGAGGTGGAGGACCTTCACGTTTTCTTCAACGCCAAGAGAATTCCGTATGACGCGCGGCCGTAATCGAGTTCGTAGTCCATTTCGCGAACCCGTTCGATCGCTCGCCGGACCCACCCGCCGCGTCGGCGGAAGCGGTAGAAGGGCCAGAGCAAATAATCCCCCAGCGGGAACACGAAGCACCCCCAAAGCGAGTGGATTCCACTTCCCAACCGTCCCCCACCAAAGCGAGGATTTCTCGCCGGCTGAAGTGGTGGTGCCAATACACGCCTGAGCTTCCTTCGGCGTACCCTGCATCGCGCCGACCGCGACCCAAGATCCGCCGGTAGAGACCCGGCGCGCGGAAGCGGAGGTTGTTGGTGTCAAGCCAACCGAACAAGCCCGCGTGTGGCGTGCGGAGTACCAGCCGGCCGCCGGGCTTCAGTACGCGGCGCATCTCTTTGAGCGATCGGCTCCACTCCGGCGGCGGAATGTGTTCCAAGGTCTCGACGCAGGTGACACAATCGAACGATTCATCCGGGAAGGGCAATTCCGCCGCGCCGCAGACGCGGAGATCTGCATCGGGGAGGTTGCGGCGGGCGATTTCGACTGCGGCCGCGTTGACATCGCAACCGGCGAGCGCGGTTTCCGGGCTGTGCTTCCGAACACTTGCGAGCAACTCTCCTACGTTGCAACCGATATCGAGCATCGCCCGCGTGGAAGGGGGCACCCAGAGCGTCGCGTGCATCGTCCGGATCGACAAATCCTTCACGCCAGCAC
The DNA here is from genome assembly GCA_038247765.1 of Gemmatales bacterium. GTDB lineage: Bacteria > Planctomycetota > Planctomycetia > Gemmatales > Gemmataceae > JALHQU01. The sequence goes on from JBBRUN010000034.1 coordinate 7,230, forward strand.
CTCGCAGTAGATCGCCAAGCTGCGCTCGCCCATGACGCGGTGGTCGAACTCGGCGGCGGCTCGTTCCCGCCCGGCTGTCGCCAAGCGATCCCGCAAGCCGGGTTCGTTCAACAGTCGATTCGCGGCGGCGGCGAAAGCCGGCGGGTCATTCATCGGCACCGTCAAACCTTCGCGCTCGTGCCGACAGACCCACGGCACGCCGCTGCCGGGGATCGCTGTGTTGATCACCGGACAACCGCTGGCCATCGCTTCCACTTGCACCAAGCCGAACGCTTCGCTGCGGGCGGTGCTCGGGAACCAGAGCGCGGTCGCCGCGCGGTAGGCACCGACCAGTTCATCCGCGGATGCGTGTCCGCGCCACGCGACCCGATCCGCAAGACCGAGTTCGGTCGCCCGGCGTTTCCACGCGATATCCCAAGGCCCCGTCCCGATGATCAGCAGCTTCCCGGGTACGGATTTCAGAACTTCCAGTGCTATGCCGATGCCCTTGTAGTAGATCAATCGGCCGACGCAGAGCCACAAGGGAGATCCGAATTCTGCACGGAATTGCTCCTCCCAAGCGAACGTGGCCTGTGGGGGATTCTGATAGGGCGCGAGGTCGATTCCGAGTGGAAGTGGGTTCACTCGTCCAGCGAGACGTCCCAGCAATTCCGATCCTTCGGCGTAGCGGCCGCTCGTCGGCAGTATTCGGATGGCCCGTTTGTAGATGGCGTTTTCCAATGGTCGCACGGCGTACTTGAGCACGCGCTGGCGGACGATGTCGCTGTGGTGGGTAATCACCAGGGGCCGGATCCGCCGCTCGGCGAGGATGGCCAGCATCATGGTGATGTTCGGGGCGTGCAAGTGCCAAATGTCCGGGGGATCGCTAAGGATTCGGTCGAGGGTGGACATCACTCCGGGCGCGATGTCGAGTTTGGCCACGTTGGCCCAGCGGCCGACACGGATGACCCGCACGGGGCCGTCATTCTCTTCGGTATCGACCGTCGGTGTGAATCGCTCGAAGGTGGCATCCCGGCCATCGCGGGCGGCGTGATTGACCACGATGACCGCGACATCGGCCCCTAGTTTCGCTTGGGCCAATGCCAAAGTTCGAGTGTGGCCTTCAATGCCGCCGGGGGAGGGCGGATAGTATTTCCCGAGGTGCACGATCCGCATCCGGGTCAAAGTGCGGCTTCGCCATGGTGGGTTGCGCGCGGGCAACTCCACAACCGTGCCAGATCGACCGAGAATGCGAGTATCAAGACACAAAAATTCTATAGGAATCCACCCCGCTGGCAATGGGGGCAATGCCATTACACGACATCTTCGCGCGGCGCGTCGATACTTTCGACACGACCGCGAATACAGTGACAATTCCTCAGTTCTTCGCGAGATTGTGGATGGACGACGATCGCTCTCGCCGACCGGTGGCCCGCGCCGTCCGTTGGGGCGGGGAATCCGTGCTGCTGCTGCTGGCCTTCGGCACCGCGTGGCCCTCCGGTTCGGTCGATGCGCATTGGGAATCGGTGGCCACGGCCGGCGCGGCCCTCCTGACCGCATTATGGGCCATCCACGCCGGCCTCACGCGTCGCATCCGGTTGGTCTTCGATGCCCCGGCGCTGTTACTGAGCGGACTGATCCTGCTGTCGGGCCTGCAATTGGTGCCACTGCCTCGCGAGCTGGTGCGAGTCGTTTCGCCGTCGACCGTGACTTGGCGCGACGCCCTGATCCCGGCCGAACTGGAGCGGTTGCCGGGGGAAACCGCCACGGTTAAGCGGCCGACTTCGTTCCCGATCAGCCTCGATCCCTCCGCGACGCGGATCTTCGCCGGCCGGATCCTCGGCTTGCTCGCCGTCTATCTCGCGGCGCGGAATTGGCTCGCCGACCGGGCCTCGTTCCGCCGATTGGCTTGGGCGGCCCTCGTGAATGGCGTGGCCCTCGCGGCGTTGGCCCTCGGCCAGTATTTTTCGTCGCCACCCAACGTCGTCTATTGGACGTACGTCACCGACGGCCAAGTCTTCGGGCCGTTCGTCTGCCGCAACCACTACCCGGATTTCGTCGCGCTCTGCGCCGGATTGGCCATCGGGATCATGGTGAACAAACGGACGCCAGCTGCACTCGGTGCGGAGTCCGAGTTCCAAACCGGGACGTTCTTGGACGAACTCCGCGAGATGGCCGGGGCCCCGCTCCAACTGCTCCAAGAACCCGCTGTGCTCGCGTCTTCGGCCGGCGTCGGATTGATGCTCGTCAGCATTCCATTCAGCTTGTCGCGCGGCGGCATGCTGGCACTTTTGGCGGCGACGGTCGGCGTTTTCCTATTGGCCCGCTGGCGGACTTCGATTGCGGCCCCGAGTGGCAACCGATTGGCGGCGACCGTATCGGTCGCCGTGGCGATGTGCGTCGTCGCATGGTTCGGTTGGGCCCCGATCGAAAAGCGATTCGACGAAATCGGCTCCGGCCGCGCGATCGACGACCGCACGCCCATCTGGAACTCGACCTTCCGGCAACTGCCCGGTTTCTGGCTCACCGGCGCCGGCAACGGCTCCCATTCGCGCATTGAACCTCTCGGCCGCGACGAGGGCGGACTGACCAACGTCACCTGCGACCACGCCCACAACGAGTACCTCGAAGCGGCCATAGAAGGGGGAATGCTCAGGCTCGGCATCACCTTCGCACTGCCGGCGATCGTGCTGGTGTCGCTGGCGCGAGGCTATCGCAAACTTCGCGACCGCAGCGCCGGCCCGTTGATCCTCGGTTCCCTATTCGGTTTGGCCGCCGTGGCCCTCCACGCCATCACCGACTTCGCCCTACACCTCCCCGCTGTGTCGTTGCTCACGGTCGTCGTCGCCGCTTTCGGGATGGCGGCGTCGAACGACGCCGAATTCCACCCAACGCGGGCGCCGCGACCCCGATCCGCGAAACCGCCGGCGGCGGCGTTCGCCCTCACCGGTTCCCTCGCACTCATGATGGGGTTACTGGCGTTCGAAGCCCACCAGCGTTACGTGGCCGATGAATTTTTGACGGCCGGGCTCAACCAGCCGCGCTCGGTGAATCCTGAAATCGCCAATCGGCGGATCGAGTGGCTGGAAGCGAGCATCGCGGCCGACGCCCGCAATCCGGATGCGCATTTCCAACTGGCGCAAGCCCACCTTGATGCGGCCCACGACCTCGGCCCGAATCCGGCTGAGGCACTCGCTGGCCCGATTTTGCCGCGCCGGGCCCGGCCGGATCGCTATTCGCCGGCGCTGGTCGCAGAGCATATTCTGCCGGCGCTGCGGTCGCTCCGGACGGGGCGGGAACTCGGGCCACTCCACCCCGGAGTCCATGCCCGCCTCGGTTTGTTGGCCGAGTATTTCGCCCAATCGGAGCCGGCGCTGGCGCACCTCGATCGGGCGAAATCGCTTGTGAAAACCGACCCGGATATCTGGTTCGCCTGCGGGGTCGAAGCGGCTAAAGTCGGCGACGGCACCCGCGCCGTGGCCGAATGGAAGAAGTCGCTGGAATTGTCTTCGAAACAACTGCCTTCGATCTTGCGGGAAGCGGGCAAAACGATGCCGCCCGAGACTGTGTTGAACACCTTGTTGCCGGACGATCCCGCGATCGTGCTCGCCGCGGCCGACGATCTGCATCCGAATCGCCAGAGCCAACGCTCCGAGCGCCGAGCCTTCCTCGAAAAAGCCGTGGCCAGCCGGGCGGTGACCGTTCCGCAGTGGGTCGCCACCGCGAAGGCGTTCGAAGAACTAGATCGCCTCGGCGATGCCCGCCGCGCCTGGGAAAAGGCCATCGAACTCGAACCTGGGCGCATCGTCTCGCACGAAGGCTTGGTTCGGCTCTTGGAAGCCGAGGAATTATACGCCGAGGCCCTACCGCAACTCGAGTGGCTACTGGCGCGCCGTTCGAACGATGCGGACTTGCGCCTACGGCACAAAGCCGCCACGCACGGGGCCAAGCTGCAACGGATGATCGGGGAATAAAGCTGCGCGCGGGGTACAGCCAACCCGAATCCGGCAGCTCACGCTGGCCGGCTCGTCAAATCCTATTTCCGATAGCGTCCGAAGGCTTGGCTTCGGTTGGCCACCGCCGGGTTGTACAGGCCGAAGAGCCGGAGCAAAGTCTCGACGACTTCGGTACATTCGGTGGAGATGGTTTTTTCAGCCGGATACCTCCACCCATTCGAATGGAAAAATTGGATGCTGTGCTCCGTCGAATACAGGTCGGGCAAATCATGCCGGGGGAGTTTGGCCGTGACCTCCCGAAAGGTCTTCAGCCGTTCTTTCTCCTCCGGCGTCGTCGCGATGATGTCGTCGAACTTGTGCGGTAGTTTCAATTCGCGATTCAAACGGTCAAATTCTTTGTCCAATGCGGCGTTGATCCCTGCGAGCCGGTCGTATTCGTCCGCCGACATCTTCGGGCCGAAGCTCAGCGCAAATTGAATCGTCCCTTCGCCGGCGGGCGTCGGTTTGCCGTCAATGCTATTTGCCCAGTTTTCGACGAGGCCACCGTTTCGTACGCCGGACGATCACTTCGTTCCCCTTCGCTTCCACCACCCAGCCCTCCCGGCTGACGGTCTTGCCGACGCGCTCGGCCCACGGCTTCATCGCGGTTTTGTCAGTGTCGCTCGATTTCTGGATCGCAGTTGCGAAAAAGAATGTCAGCGCGATTGCGGTGCAAGTAGACAAGGATCACCTTGGATGTGAGCTGAGGTGCGGGCCTACCGGTGGACGCCCTCGTATTGGAGAGCTCAGGTGCCGGTGTTTTAAGGAGCGGGGATCAGGGGAAGAGATGCTGCACATCTTCGACCTAAGGACAAGAAGCTTATCATCTTCTGGCCGTACTGCATGGTCAAGGGCATTTCTGACGCGGCACTACTCGCAATCTTCTCAGAGTCCGAAGGATGAAGATCGCGCGAAGCTTCGGGATCCCGGAACAATCGGAGAGAAATCCCGATACCTTGAATCGGCATCATTGGGTCAGCACTCCACTCCGGATCGTCCATGAGCGCTGCGGTTCTCCGAAAACTCCGGTTCTTTGCCGCGTCTTGGAATGAGGACAAACGCACCGACGTGGAGTTGTTGCAGCAGTTCATCCAAGCCCAAGACGAACGGGCCTTCAGCACCTTGGTCGGCCGCCACAGCGAACTCGTTTGGGGCGTGTGCCACCGCGTGTTGCGCAACCGGGCCGATGCCGAAGATGCCATCCAAGTCACGTTCCTGCGGTTGGCCCGCGACGCCGAGCGCATCGTGAACCGGGAAGCCCTCTCGGGCTGGCTCTTCCGCGTCGCCCGCTGTTGTGCGATCGATCTGCAGCGTTCGAATATGCGCCAGCGCCGCATCGAAGCCCGGCTCGTCGAAGTCGCGGCGCGGGCCGGCGAATCGCAGGACGCCGATCTGCGCATGCTCCTCGATGACGAGCTCGCCCAATTACCGGCGTCGGAACGGGCCGTGTTGGTGCTCTGCTGTTTGGAGGGGTGGACCTACGCCGAGGCGTCGATGGAACTCGGCTGTTCGATCGCCGCCGTCCACCGCCGTGTCGTCCGCGCGCAAGCCCATCTGCGGCGGCGGTTGGCCGAGCGCGGCCCGGAAGTGGCCGGGTTGCTGGTCGCGGTCTTCGCCGGCACCTTGCCCGCCTCGGCCTCGGCGGCCCCGCCCGCGATCCTCGCCGACATCGTCGATTCGGGCCTCGCGGTGATTCGGTCGGGCCAATTGCCGGCGGGCCGGTTGGGCGCACTGGCCGCCGCGACCATCTCCGCAGGAGGATCGTCCCGTTTCGTCTACGCTTTGGCCGCAGTCGCCTGTGCGACACTTCTCGCCGGTGGCGGGTACGCTTGGCGGACCCCGGCACCGGCTGGAAATCCGGTTGCCGTAACTGTGAAGCCGTCGAATCCGGTGGCCGCGATTCCCCCGGATCATCGCACGCCGATGTCGGGCGTGGTGCGCGGGCCGAATGGCGATGCGGTCGCCGGGGCTAATGTGGTCGTCCTCGCCCGCCGGCCTTTCGCGCCGGGCGAACGGGGCCTGCGCGACGACGTGATCGCCACCGCGACGACGGACCGAACCGGACGCTTCGATTTCCGCGTGCCGGACGACTTCGATACGTGGTTCGCGGGTCGATTGGTCACCGTGCAAGCTTCGGGGCCGGACTTCGCCCCGGTCACCCAGCCGATTCGCCTCCGCGCCGGAGCCGAGCCGGTCGAACTCCGCTTGGGCGCCGCTTCACCGTTGCGGGGCAAACTCCTGGACGCCGCCGGTCTCCCGGGCGCGGGGATCCGCGTCGAAGTGGTCCGCATCGGCGGTGCGGTCGCCGAGCCGGTCGTCGGTGAATCGGCACGCTCGCCGCACCGCGATTGGCCGAGCGCCGTGACCACTGGTGCCGATGGGGGATTTGAATTCAAGGAACTCGGCGGTTCGGCGAATGTCTGGGTCCGCATCGACGACGCCCGTTTCGCCCACGATGTGTTTCGCATCGACGGTGCCAAGCCCGAGTTCCGCCTCGAAGATGCCCATCCGCTCGCGGTCGAGGTCTTGGCGGACGACACGGGCGCGTCGCTGGCGGGGGCGCGGGTCACCGTCATCGCGGATCGCATGGCGTCGCACCCGCACTTCTGCGCCACCGACTTCGCGATCCTCGGCCCGCATTCGATCCCCGCCGATATCGACGCCGTCACCGACCGCGCCGGCCGCGTGCGTGTCGGCATGGCCCGAGGCGATCGGGCGGAAGTCTTGGTCTACCCGCCCGCCGGTGCCGGGCCGTACGTGGGTGTGCGGGTCAATGTAGAAATTGGCAGCGACCCGAAGGGGCAACGCCTCGTCGTGCGGTTGCCGCGCGGCCGCTGGGTGACAGGGACCGTCTGCACTGCGGCCGGTCGGCCGATGGCGAACGCCGCGGTGCACTGGGGCCGCGAATCGGCGAAGCTGCCGGAGTGGCGGGACGAGTATTTGGTGGGCCGCGACGTGGTCGTGCGGACCGGGGCGGACGGGAAATTCCAACTCGCGGTGCTGCCCGGAGCGAACACCATCCGCGTTTACGGGGCGTCGCTCGACTTCGCGCCGGTTCCGACGAAAATTCCGGGCACGGCCAACGGAACGTTGTTCGCCCACCGCGTCGCAGCGGTGAATGTTCCGGTCGTTGGGGATTCCCCCGAACTGACGATTCGCCTGCGGGAATTGGCCCCGCTGACTGGCACGGTCGAGCGCACCGGCGCCGACTCGGGCGCGACGTTCCTACTGGCTTCCGGCCGCGTATCTCCGGTGCGGGGCTACGCCGCGATTCCGCTGCCGGCCACGGCCAATGAGTTCAGCGTGCCCGGCTGCCGTCCGGGATATTCGACACGCGTTTATCTGCTCGATCCGAAAGCGAAAGTCGGCGCCGTGGTCGATGTCGTGCCCGGTTCGCCGCTGCCGACCGCGAAGTTGCTGACGTGCGGGACCATCCGGCTCCGAGTCGTGGATCGGGACGGAATCCCGAGAGTCGGCCAAGAGGTTTCGCTCACGCTGCTCGTCGACCGGGATTGCGCCGCCGATGCGACCGGAGAATCGACGGCCGATGCGCAGCCCGTGGACGGATTCGACGCGGTCAACTACCCGGCGAAGCCCAAGACGAACGGCGATGGCCGGGTCGAACTCCCCGCCTTGATCCCGGGCGCCCGCTACGCGATTGCGGTCGGCACCGGCAAAGGTAAGATCGCGGTCGGCAAGTTCCGAATGGAAGCCGGGCAGTCTCTAACGGTGCCCGATGTCACGATGCTCGAAACACCCGATGGAGGTTCGCGATGAGAACGTCGTTCGCACTATTGGCGGTCACGCTGGGCGCGCTCGCGGGGATCACCGCCGATAGCCCCTCGACCAAAGGGTCAGGTGAGAAGCGAACAATCGCTTTTCAAGAAGGTGTGAATGGGTACGCCGGAACCGTCGATCTCGAAGTTTGGGCCGTGTCGCCAAACACATGCCTCGAAGGGAACATCAACGCCAGCAGCGACGCCGACAACGACGGCGGCGAAAGCCAGATCTTGATGCGCTTCGACAATATCCTCGGCGACAAAGCCGGGCAGATTCCGCCGAGGTCGACGATCCACTCGGCGTCGCTCGTGGTCAGCGCCTTCGACGAGGGCACCACCGTCCACCTGCACCGGATGCTGGTGCCGTGGAAGCGCACCGCGACTTGGACGAGCTTGGTCGCCGGCATCACCGCGGACGGACTCGAAGCCTCCAAGCAGAAAGACGGCTTCACCTTCGGCAAGATTTCCGCGAGCACGTCGATGATCTCGTTCGATGTGGCCGACACGGTCCAAGCGTGGGCCAACGGTAAACCGAATCACGGTTGGGTGTTCATCAACACGGCCGGCAACGGCTGGGACTTCTACACGTCCGAGTTCGACGACGCCAAGCAACGCCCCAAGCTCCTGATCGAATTCACCCCCCCGAAGAAATAACTCCTGTAAGGAACCCGAACCATGGCCACCGCCCAACCCGGTACTTGGAACGCCGACCCCGCCCACTTTAATAACCCGAACCGCCGCGATCTGATCCGCGTCGGCTGGCTCGGTGGCCTCGGTCTTTCCCTAGGGGCCTTCCTGAAAATGGAAGCCGCTGCGCAAGCCGCCGAACCGACGAAGAAAGTCGAAGCCAAGGCGAAGTCGGTCATCCACATTTATCTCCAGGGCGGTTTCGCCCACATGGACAGCTTCGATCCGAAGCCCGACGCCCCAGCCGAGTACCGCGGCGTGCTCAGCCCCGTCGAGACGAAGCTCAAGGGCGTCTATTTCAGCGAGCACATGGCCAAGACTGCGGCCGTCGCCGACAAGATGACCGTCGTCCGCAGCATGACGCACACCGAAGTCGACCACAGCCGCGGCGAACACAGCATGTTCACGGGCTACCGGCCCAGCCCGGCGCTCGTCTACCCGAGTGTCGGCAGCGTGACCGCCCACGAACTCGGCGTCCGCAACGACATGCCCCCGTACATCGTCGTGCCGACCGCCGGCAGCCAGTACATGGGCAACGGCTACCTCAGCAACCAGTACGGCCCGTTCGCGCTGGGCACCGACCCCGGCCGGCCCGGCTTCACCGTCCGCGACCTGACGATGCCGAAAGGCGTCGATCAAGCCCGCTTCGACTCCCGCAAGGAGTGGAAGGAACTCGTCGACGACCACCTCGCCAAGACCGAGAAGGACGACCAACTCGCGGCGATGGACAGCTTCTACCAGCGCGCCTACGGCATGCTCGCCTCGCCGACGGTGCGGGACGCCTTCAGCCTCAAGACCGAAACCGAAGAGACCAAGAAACTCTACGGCATGGCCGGGCTGACCGGTCCGCTCGCCTTCCGCAACGGCGGGTCGGCCCGGATGCTCATCGCCCGCCGGTTGGTCGAAGCCGGGGCGCGATTCGTCTCGGTGACTTTCGGCACGTGGGACACGCACGCTTACCACTACAAGGGCATCGAAACACAAATGCCCGCGCTCGACATCGCGCTAGCCGGGTTGATCAGCGACCTCGACCAGCGCGGCTTGCTCGACAGCACGCTCGTGGTGGTGAACAGCGAATTCGGTCGGACGCCGAAGATCAACGCCGGCGGCGGCCGCGATCACTGGCCGCGCGTATTCAGCATGGTTATGGCCGGTGGCGGTATCAAGCGCGGCCAAGTCTACGGGGCCAGCGACGCCCTCGCGGCCGAACCGGCGAAAAACGCCCTGAGCATCGAAGACTACTCGCACACCATGTACCACCTCCTCGGCATCGACGCCAAGAAGGATCTGATGTCGCCGGGCAACCGACCGCAGCAGATCGTTATGAACGGCAAGATCGTCAAGGGATTGCTGGCGTAAATCGGATCGTCGCCGGCGCAGCAGGAACTCACACCCAAGGATCCGCCACGATGTTTGTCCGCCTGCTCGTTGTCTGCTGCGCCTCAGCCGCGCTCGTGACCCCGATTGTGGCCGCGCCGCCGAGCATCGAATCGGTCGCGCCCGGCGTCGGTCAGCGCGGCGCGGAGTTCCAACTCACCATCACCGGCGCCCGGCTCGCCGACCCACAAGAACTCATGCTCTACGTCCCCGGCGTGGTCTGCACGAAGCTCACCGCCAAGGGCGAAAGCGAAGTCACCGCGACAATGAAAGCCGCGGCCGATTGCAAGCTCGGCGAATACGCTTTCCGCCTCCGCACCAAAGGCGGCGCGTCCGACCTTCGCACCTTCCGCATCACACCGTTGCCGGTGATTCTCGAAGTCGAACCGAACGACACCCGCGACAAACCGCAAGTCGTCGCGCTGAACGTCAGCATCGCCGGGGTCGTCGAAGCGGCCGACGTGGACACGTACGCCGTCACGCTGAAAAAGGGCCAACGGTTGAGCGCCGAAATCGAAGGCGTCCGCCTCGGGTTCGAAGTCAACGACACCGCCCTCGCGATCCATGGGCCGGACGGCCAAGAACTCGCCGCGGCCGACGATAACCCTCTCTTCCACCAAGATCCGTTCGCGTCGATCGTCGCACCGGTCGATGGCCGGTACACCGTCCAAGTGCGGGACACGAACTTCGGCGGCGGCGATAACCACCGCTACGTCCTGCACCTCGGCACCTTCGCCCGGCCCGCCGCGATCTACCCGGCCGGGGGACAAGCCGCCACGGAAGTATCGGTGAAACTCATCGGCGACGCCGCCGGCGAACGCACCGCGAAGTGGAAACTCCCGGCCACCGGCGGCTTCGAATTCCGCCCGACCGAAGACGGCATCGAAACGCCGACGGCGAACCCGTTCCGCGTCTCGCCGTTTGCGAACGTGGACGAGACCGAACCGAACGATGAACCGAAGCAGTCGAATGCGGCCGTCGCTTGGCCCATCGCCTTCAACGGCATTATCGGCAAGCCGGGTGATGCGGATCACTTCCGCTTTACCGCCAAGAAAGGCGACGCCATCGACGTGCAAGCCTTCGCGTTCCGCATCGGCTCGCCGACCGATACCGTCGTCGCGGTGCTGGATGCGCAGGGCGAACTGGTCGCGTCCAACGACGACGACGAAACCCACGACAGCCGTGTACTTGTTAGCATCCCCGCCGATGGCGATTACTTCATCCGCGTCACCGATAAACGCAAGCAAGGTGGCGCCGCTTTTATCTACCGCATTGAACTCGCGAAGCCGACCATCGGATTGACGGTCTTCCTCGCCGAGCGCAACCGCAAGACGCAAGACCGCCACGTCATCGCGGTGCCGCGCGGTAACCGCGTCACGGCCTTCCTCGCGATTCGCCGCGACGACATCACCGGCCCCGTCACGATCACCGCGGCCAAAATGCCGACCGGCGTGAAGTCGGCCTTCGGCACCGTCGCCGAAAACGAATTTCTTCTGCCGGTCGTCTTCGAGGCCGCAGCCGATGCGCCCCTCGGAGGCCAACTCGTCGAGCTCATCGGCAAGTCGGGCCAAGTGACGGGCGGGTTCACGCAAGAAGTGATCCTCGTCCGCGGGCCCGGCGATTCGACCCTCCACGCGGTGACCCTGTCCAAACTCGCCGTCATCGTCATCGAGGAATCACCCCTGACGGTCACCGTCGTTACCCCGGCCGCGCCGCTCGCCGTCGATGGCCGGCTCGATGTGACCGTGAAGATCGTGCGCGGCAAAGACTTCGACCAAGCG
>JBBRUN010000035.1:0-18768 GCA_038247765.1 Gemmatales bacterium
AAGATTTTTAGGTTCTCGGGGTATTCGCCCAGTTGGGTTTGCAGATCGCGGACGACGTACTTGAAGGACCGAGCCACGGCTTCATCCCGCACGGACGCGGCGAACTCCTGAGGTTGGAACGAGAGCTTGTCGCGCGTGTTCACCTTCTCCGGGTGTAGGCGCTGTTCGTCGCGGCGCTTCACCAAGTCCGCTTCGACCTCGGCTTCGAGCTTCTGCGCGCGATCGAGAATCTTTGCTTGCAGCAGTTCGGGATCGAGGACGTGGGCGAGAAAATAGTCGTAGCGTTTGTTCTCGAGCAGTTTGATCGCCGACTCGAAAGCGGCCTTCGCGGTATTCTGCGGATAGAGATCGAGGTTCGATTCGATACCGAACCGAGGCTTCTCGACCATACGCGGCTGCGCGGAAGCTCCCGCCCCGAAAACCGCTGCAATCAGAATAATGGCTACACCGCGCATGGCCGCACCTCGAACAGGGGATGACGATACCCTACAACCTTCGTTTTCGACCGTCCCGTCCGCCACCGGCAACATCCCCGCGACAGCTTCGCCCTTTTCGAAGCGGTGGAGGCGGTATAATCCGCGTATGGCAGGAAACACCTTCGGCACCCTCTTCCGCGTCACGACCTCCGGCGTCAGCCACGGGCCGGGTTACCTCTGCATTATCGACGGTTGCCCCGCCGGGTTGGAACTCGGCATCGACGATTTGCTCCCCGATTTGCGCCGGCGGAAACCGGGGCAGTCGAAGCTCACGACCCAGCGCGATGAAGCCGACGTCCCGGAAATCTGGAGTGGCATCTTCGAAGGCCGCACCGACGGTACGCCTATTGGCATTTTGTTCCGCAACGCCGACCAGCGCAGCACCGACTACGGCGATATCAAAGACAAGTACCGCCCCGGCCATGCCGATTACACCTTCGATGCGAAGTTCGGTTTCCGCGACCACCGCGGCGGTGGCCGGAGCAGCGCCCGCGAAACGATCTGCCGCGTCGCGGCCGGAGCTATCGCGAAGAAACTACTGGCCCGCGAGGGGATCCGCATCCAAGGTTACGTGACCAGAGTCGGCAGAATCCGCGCGGAGATTGCGGACCCGACCGCGGTGACGATGGAACAAGTTGAAGCGACGCCGGTGCGCTGCCCCGACCCGGCCCGCGCGGCCGAGATGATCGAACTGATCGACGCCGTGCGGAAGGATCGCGATTCCATCGGCGGCATCTGCGAGATGGTGGCGGTCGGTGTGCCGCCCGGATTGGGGGAACCGGTCTTCGACAAATTGAAGGCCGAGCTCGGCAAGGCGATGTTGTCGCTACCGGCCGTCACAGGGTTCGAATACGGTAACGGTTTCGCCGCCGCGCTGTTGCGCGGCAGCGAGAACAACGACCTCTATGGACCGGGGTTTCTCACCGATACCAACCGCCACGGCGGCATGCTCGGTGGCATTTCGTCCGGCATGCCGATCGTCTGCCGGGTGGCCATCAAACCGACGAGCAGCATCCCGAGGTTGCAGCGGACGGTGACACAATCCGGCGAGCCGACGGAAATCCTCGTCAAAGGCCGACACGATCCTTGCCTGCTGCCAAGGTTCGTGCCTATGGGCGAAGCGATGATGGCGTTGGTGCTCATCGACCAATGGTTGAGGGCGAAGGTGGGGAAACTGTAGGCGCGATCCGACAAGGAACGTCTGATCGCCCCTCCCCTGCTCCGCTGACGCCTCCGCCGTGATTCGGTACATTACCGCAACGGACCAATCGGTTCCGGCGGAGATCGTTGATGCTCATCGGACAAAAAATCGGGCCGTTCCACATCGAAAAAGAGCTCGGCAGCGGCGCGATGGGTACCGTCTACCGCGCCCAGTTCGACAACAAAGGCAAAACCATCTCGGTCGCGCTCAAAGTCATTTCCCTCGGCCTGCTCGGCAACGATTCCGCCATGGCACGCTTCGACCGCGAAGCGCACATCCTCAAGCAACTCCGCCACCCGCACATCGTGCGTCTGCTGGCGACTGGCAAGTACCGCAACACGCCGTTCATCGCGATGGAATACGTCGATGGCGAACCGATGGACCGGGCCCTCCAACGCCGCGGGCGCATGGGTTGGGAAGAAGTCTTCGCCTACGGCAAGCAGCTCTGCGAGGCACTGCAACACGCCCATGACAAAGGCATCATCCACCGCGATTTGAAACCGTCGAATTTGATGATCACCGAAAAGGGCGTCTTGAAACTCACCGACTTCGGCATCGCCAAAGACTCGGATGTGACGGCCCTCACCGGGGCGAACAGCACCATCGGCACGGCGGCGTACATGTCCCCCGAACAGTGCCGGGGCGAAAAAAGTCTCTCGGCGAAGTCCGACCTCTATTCCCTCGGTGTCGTCTTTTACGAACTCATCACGGGCCGCAAACCGTTCGTCGCCGAGACGACGATGGACATGTTCTTGAAGCACGTCAACGAGCAACCGGTGCGGCCGACGAAGTACATCCCCGATCTGCCGGTGTGGGTCGATAACCTCATCATGTTCTTGATGGAGAAGAAGGTCGAACTCCGGCCGCTCGACGCGCAGACCGTCGCGCGGATGATCACCGACATCGAAAACAAAGTGCAAGATCAGCAGAGTCTCGGGGTCGAAGCGGCCAACGCCCGACGGGTCGATCGGAAAGTCAGCGATGCCACTCTCGACGAGAGCGACCGCGAAGCAGCGAAGCTGTTGCGCGGAGGCACGAAGAAAAAGAAGAAGAAAAAAGCCGTGCCGTTGGGCGAGAAGGTTTGGCCCAAGGCGCTCGGGTTGGGGGCGGTCCTCGCGCTGCTGATCGGCGCCGGCGTCTGGCTAGCGTGGCCGGAACCTTTGCCGAAGGCGTATGCGAATGTCGAAGCGGCGTCGCCGGATGATAAACTCGACGCGGTCTCGGGCTTCCTCCAGAAACACGGCTCGAAGCAGGATCCGACGGTGGATAAGGCCAAGGCACTCTTCAACGAGTTGATCGTGAAAGAGGGGGAGAAGCAGCTCTTCAACCGGCACCAGAAGAACTTCACGAAGGCGCAGGACGAAGAAGACAAAGAGGTGATGGAAAAGATCTGGGCGGCGTTCGACGCGGAGAACGACGGCAACCTCGGCCGCGCGGCGGAGTGCTGGCGCGTGGTCCAAGAGAAAAGCCCGCCGCTCGACCCGGAAAAATATCAAGACAAAACCTACGCCAGCAAGGTCGGCATGAAGGCAATTGCGGAAAAGCGCCTCGCCGACATACGAGATGTGCCCAAGAAGGTGGCGGAGTTGAAAGGGAAGATTGAAGTCGCCAAGTCGAACGAGGGCCTGCCGAGCGGGGATGCGACCGGCCCGGAGCGGCAAGCGCTGCGGGCCGCGTGGCTGCTGCAGTTCGGCGACCGATTGAAAGCCCGCAAAGAGTGGGACACGCTGGCCAAAGAGACGGCCAAGGATTTGACGAAGCACCTCTGGCACCTCGCCGCGGCGGAGCAGCGGAACCTCATCGTCATTGACAAAGGCGGCGAAACGGCGCTCGAGAAAGCGCGCATCGAAAGCGTGCAGAAGCGGTTTGCGAAAGCGAGCGCCGATTGGGAGCAAGTGAAAGACGACCCCGAGGCCCGCGTCGCCAAGCGGGACATCCGCGCCGCTTGGTTCGAAATCCGCACCCTCTACGACGACGACGCCACGCCGGAGATCAAGGAAGTCGTGGACAAAGCGAAGAAGATGCTCGAGTCGGCCCCGAAGGGGTGAGAAGGAAATCGCGAAGATTACCCGATGTTCGCGGCCGTCAGAATCCGACCTGTACGACATAGCTCGTGCTTCGGAGTGCGCTCGTGCGGATGAGGATTGCAATCGTCACCGCGATCCTCGCCTTCGGCACGCTAGCTCACGGGCAAGCCCCCATCGTCCCCGCCGAAGCTTTGACAATCCCGGTACGCCCAAAGGCGGAGGCGGAGCACGCTTGGTCCGGGCCGCCGCAGAAGCCCAAAGTGGAAAGATCGTTCTGGGAGACCGTCCCGCCGGTGCAGCCGCAAGACGGCCGCGACGCCGGACGCCGCCCGCAATCTGAGCGCACTCTGGGTGCAATATATTTTCAAGTCGTGAGCATCGGTAACGGCGTACAACGGACTTGGTAATCGCCCGTGCGATCGGTTACAGTAGCGGTATTGGATACGACTTGATTCCCGGGTGCTCGCATGCCCGCCTTCGCCTTGTCGGCTTCGCTCGAAGAACAACTCGAAGACCTCGCCGGCGAGGTTCGCCGGTTGCGCATAGTGCGCGGCATCTGTTGGCTCATCGCCTTCCTGTTCGCCGCGCCGATGTGCGCCATCGCGCTCGATGCTTCGTTCGAACTGCCCGGCCGAATCCGCGGAGCCCTGTTGGTCGCTTGCGCGGTCATCGGCGTCGCCTCGGCGTGGTGGTTCGTCGTCCGGCGGTTCCGCGAGACCACCCCCCCCGAGGCACTGGCGCGGATCATCGAGGCCAAATTCCCGAGCCTCGCCGAGCGCCTGCGGACTTTGGTGGAACTGAGCCAACACGCCGATGCCGGGAACGGCTCGCGCACTATGATGGCGCTGTTGGCCCGCGAGACTGAACGGCGGACGAAGAAACTCGACTTCCCCAGCGCCGCCCCGACCGGCTTCAGTATCCGAGTGCTGGGCGCTGTCACGGTCGTGGCCATCTTCGCAGTCGTATCGTTCGCTTTCGTCGCCGGCAGCGGCGAGCGCGTCCGCCGGCTGGTGGCCCCGTGGCAGTCGACTCCCATCGAACAACCGTACGAGGTCGTCGTGTCGTCGGGCGATCCGGTCGTGAAGCGCGGCCAGTCGATCACCGTCACCGGATACTTGAAAAGACTTCAAGCGAACGCAGCCCTGCCCGATTCCGCAGCCGTGGTTTTCCGCGAGGTCGGCTCGGATGACGAGAAAAAACTGCCGATGGTCGGCGATGATAAATCCGCTTACGCCTTGACCCGGCCCACAGTCGCCGGCGACCTCGAATACTGCATCGAGAGCGGTGCGATCCGCAGCGACTGGCACCGCATTTCCGCGGTCGATCCGGTCGAAGTCGCCGCGGGTAGCGAAGTGATCCTGATGGCGCCGGCGTACGCCGCGGCGCTGCGGCCGAAGCGAACGATCCCGAGCTTGGTGGACATCGACGCCCTTCAACACAGTCGGGTGTCGTTAAAAGTCAAGCTGACCCGGCCCGCGCAAGATGTGCAGTTGGAATGGCGACCGAGCGATCCGAAAGCGACGGTGCAACGGCTCGCGGTGCAGCTCGACGACGCGCGCACGTCGGCGACGGCCGAGTTGCCCCTGCGGGGCGACGGGACGTTGAAGTGGGTCCTCTTCGCCGAAAAAGACGTCCGCACGGAAGTGGTCCAAACGGTCCGCGCGATCCCCGACGCGCCGCCGAAGTTCGAACGCGTCGCCGGGTTGCCGGATCGCGCCCGCGACATCCGACCGGGCGAGGAAATTACCATCGATTTGATCGCCACCGACGATGTCGCGGTCGCGCAAACTTCCATCGAATACGGCCCGGCGGATGCCGTCGATGAATCGGAGCTGATCCGAGAACCGGTGACGATCGCCAGCCTCGGCACCGGCCGCGTAGCGGGCAAGCTCCCATTCCGTCTGCCATCCGGAGCGGTGGCCGGGCGCAGCTACCGCGTCCGGCTCCGGATCACCGACAACCGACTGAACCCGGATTTCGAGCAGAAGCCCCAGTCGGCCACCTACCCGGATCGAGGTTGGGCGATCCTCCGCGTGTCATCGTCCGCACGTCCGCCGGCGGAACAGGACATCGTCGCCGAGCGCGAACGCGTTCGTTCCAAACTCGAAACCGTCGAGAAGTTGCTGGTGGCGGCGCACGCCGACCTCAAAGCGCACCGGCTCGATTTCCACGGCCGGCCGAAGCTCGAACTGGATCATTCGGTGCGCGTGACGGGCCAACTCGACGCCGTGCGTGAAGCGCTCGGGCTGCTGGAACAACTCTCGCGCGAATCCATCGGTGCGCTGGCCCGCGAACTCGCCGATCGGGACGTCCGCACGGCCGAAGTCCAATTGAAGAAAGTCCTCAACGAGTCGAACGTCACGGTGCGCGACACGGCGGCCCTCGGCGCCCAGCATGCGCTCGAAGCGGCTTTGCTCAAGCTCGCGGCGCTGAAGAAAACCGGCGAGACCGAATCCAAGAACGCCCTCGAACAGGCTCAGTTGGAGCAATTGGCGAAGGACCAAACGAAACTCGCTGCGGAAGCGAAGGCATCGAAAACCCCCGGCGACCTCGCTGCGGATCAGCGCAAATTGAGCGACGAACTCGAGAATTTGCTCCGCGAAAGCGAAGCGTTGAAACGGGGTGCGACCGATGCGGAAACCGAACGCCTGCGGAAACTCACTGCGGATCTCCGCGATCTGACGCAGACTCAAAAGGACTTAGACGCGGCGATTGAAAAGGGGCAACGGGAAGCGAACCGCGATCAAATCGACGAGTTATCCAAGAAACAAAAGGCGCTCGCCGAAAAGATACAGCGTCTCGCCGAGAGGACCGATCTCGCCGCGCGCGTGGCACAAACGGCCCCGCTGGAGCACAAGCCGGCGCAGACGGCGAGCGATCTGCTCGAGAAGAAGAAGGCGATCGACGCGCTCACGGAGCAAGCGAAAGCGGCCCGCGACCTCGACCGCTTGGCCGAGTCGCTCGAAAAATCGGCGGCCGAGCGGAGCGATACCAAGAAGGCGGCCCAGCAACTGGCGCGCTGGCAAGACGACCTCCAACGCCGCATCGCCGACGGTCTGAAGCGCGCCCCGCGCGGCGAATCTCCGAAAGATCTCGAGAAATGGGCCGGGGAGCAGGACGCCATCCGCGATGCGACTGCGAAATTGCAGCTGCCACCGTCGCCCGTGCTCGACAATACCCATCAACTCGCCAAAGACGCCGCGGCGGGTGCCGCCGCGGAACTGAAACGAGACCCGACCAAAGCCGCGGATAGCATCAAGAAATCGGCCGAGGCTCTCAACCTTCTGGCCGAGAAGATTCCGACGCAGCAGCAGCGTTTGCAAGCGGCCACTCTCGAGTTGGAGAAGCTCCGCAAAGAGCAAAATGCGATCGCCGGGGAAACCGAAGATGCCCTGCGCAATTCGAAATCGGCCGAAGACGCCGCCACGGCCAAGCGCCTCGCCGCCGCCGCCGAGAAACAACGGGATCTGGCCGAGAAAATCGAGAAGCTCGACGCGCCGGGATTCGAGGCCCGCCGGGGACGAGCCGCCGATGCGGGCCAACGTGCCAAGGACGAATTGAAGAAGGCCCAACCGAAAGAAATTGCGTCGTCCCAGCAAGAAGTGAAACACCAGTTGGATCGATTGAAGCAAGCCATCAACGGCCAGAAGCCGGTGGACGAGGAAGCCGGCGAACTCGCCCGCCTACAAAAAGAACTCACGGAAAATCTGACGAAGCTCGACAAGCCCACAGTGGACGATCTCCAACGGCTCCAGCGCCAGCAGGGCGACCTCGCCAAAAAGCTTCAACAGATGCTGGTCCCCGAAGCGCAAGCGCCGTTGAATAACGCCCGCGACGCGGCGCAAGCCGCCGAAGCCGCCTTGAAAAAGCCCGATTCGGACATCGACGAATTGAAGAAGAAAAGCCGGCAAGCCAACGCCGCAACGCAGCAACTCGCCGACGAGTTGAATAAACCGGTGGCGACGCGTTCGCCGTCGAAGATCGATGAACCGGCGACGCTGCCCAACAAGAATGACGCCGCCGAGGCGCGTGAACTGGCCAAGGAGCAACGCGACCTGCGCGAAGAACTCGCCCGCATCGCCGAGAAGATGACGAAACCGCCCGCGGCGACCAAAGGCGACCCATTGAAGCAACTCGCCGAAGCCCAGGAGCAATTGGCGAAAGACGCCGCGCAGTTGGCGAAGGACGCCAAAGCGGTCGGCCAAGCGGATGCCGCGGCGAAGGCCGAGGAAGCCGCTAAGAAAGCCCACGCCGCCGGGAAGAAGCTCGATGTCGGCGACGCCGCCGGTGCCCGAGCCGACGCCGACGAGGCCCGTAAGAAACTCGCCGAAGCCGCAGCGTCGGCGACGAAACCGGAGTTCGCCGACAAGGCCAATCAGCTGCGAGCCAAGCAAATGGAACTCACCGACGGCACGAAGCCGTTGGCAGACGATCTCGGCAGCGCCGCAGGCCGGCAGCGCGCCAAGCAACGAGAATTGGCCGGGCGGAGCCGAGAATTGGCCGATCAACTGGACGTTGACAAGTCGGCCCCAGAAGCGATCGATGGATTGAAACGGGCCGCGACCGCGATGGAAGAAGCCAACCGCAAAGCCTCCGTCAACAAACCGGGCGAGGCGGCCGCGGCGCGCCGGCAAGCCGTCGAGGCATTGGCCCAAGCCGAGAAATCGCTCGGTGCGGACAAACCCGCGCCGCTGTCCGGTGCCACGGCGGAAGCCGCCCGCGCCGCCGCGATGGCCGGCCGACAAGCGCTCGACTCGATGAAGCAAGCCGAGAAGGATCTCGGGCAACCGAACGGCCCCGGCGCGGCCCCCGCCATGCAACGCGCCGCCGGGCAATTGAAGCGTGCGGCCGACAAACTCGCCGAAGCCAACAAACAATCGGGGGAAGGAACTACCGGCTCGAAGATCGATTCGACCGGTCAACCGACGACGCAATCGTCGGTGCCGAGCGCCGTTTCGGAGAACCTCGGCAAAGCTTGGGGCGAACTGCCCGGCGAGGTCAAATCGAAAATCACCCAAGAATTGAAGGCGAAATATGGCGACGATTACGCCCGCCTCATCAAGCTCTACTTCGAACAACTCGCGGATCGCAAATAATCCGGGGGTCACCGTGCGACGCTGGTTCCTCGTACTCCCCGCACTCGGCACCCTGCTGATGTTCGCCCCGGCCCAACCGGTGGCGCTCCGGCAGACCGCGCCCGACGACGCCAAGCCGACGCATTCCGACCCGATGGACGAAGCCATCGACGGAGGGCTGCTGTACCTCAGCCGGACGCAAACGACCGACGGCAGTTGGCCCGCGAACGCCGTGGCGGAGTGGATCCGGCCCGGACCCAACCTCCCGGCCCAGCGCGTCGGCGGCGATATGGCCGTCACGGCGCTCGCCGTCATGGCCTTCCTTTCGGCCGGTCACGTCCCCGGCGAAGGCCGCTACGGCGAAATCGTGGCCAACGGCATCCGGTACGTCGTGAACAACCAGCAAACCAACGGATTGCTGGCCCCCAAGCAAGCCGGCGGCACCGAGATGTACTACCACGGCATCTGCGCGTTGATGCTCGCCGAAGTCGCGGGGATGACCGAAGCTCGCGAAGCGGAGGAATTGAAACGCCGGCTGGAATCGGCGATTGCGATTATTCTCGCCGGGCAGCGCAAAGGCACCGGCTTCGGCCAAGACCGCGAGCGCGGCGGCTGGCGATACACCGTCACCGGGCTCGACGCCGACCTCAGCGTCACGGGTTGGCAAGTCCTCGCCCTCCGCGCCGCCAAGAACGTCGGCAGCGACATCCCCCACGAGCGCATCCTCGCGGCGAATGATTACGTCAAACGCTGCTTCGAGGCCCGCAGCGGCGGCTTCACCTACACCACCTACGGCAGCGTCACCGTGCCCTGCACCGGCGTCGGCATCCTCTGTCTGGAACTCGGTGGCAAAGATTCGCATCAATCGCCGGAAGCCCTGAAAGCCGCCGGGTACTTGCTCAAGAACCCGCTCAGCCCGTTCCAGAAGCACTTTTTCTACGGCGTCTATTACACTTCGCAGGCGATGTTCCAACTCGGCGACAACTACTGGCGATCGTACCGCGACGACCTCCACAAACTGCTCCTGCGAACGAACTCGCCGAACGCCAACGGCTCTTGGTCCGGCCGGGGTTTCGACGATTTGCGTTATGGCCCGGCCTATTGCACCGCGATGGCGGTACTCGCGCTCACCGTGGAGTACCGCTATCTGCCGATCTATCAACGCTTCGAAGAGCCGCTCGAACGGGATGGGAAAGAGTGATGCTTCGCGGCCGGCATCGATTTATTTCGCTTCGGTCGATTTCGGGCGATCCAAGTCTTTGTTCTTGCCTTTGTCCGCGCCCCCGCAACCGAGGGGGGCCAAGCAGAGTATTGCCAGCATGAGCCAAATCGAGGAAGTGCGGATCACGGCGGATCTCCGGAAGTGAATCGGGAAACAAAACGAGCCGACCGGATTGATCCGGTCGGCTCGTTTCATCGAATTCGGCAGAATTACTTGGTCGCTGGGGTCATGGTCTTGGTCGGGGCGGCGCTGCTGCCACCGCAACCCAAGGCGACGACGGAGAAGGCGAGGACGGCTGCGAGAACGAGGATCTTCTTCATCAGATGCTCCAAACAAGGGGGTATTTCGTCGGACGCTGGCTCCACAATTGAAGCGTTCTCCGGGGCACCCCGGTTGCGTCCTCACAAGAAAGACACCCCCCTTCCCGCTTTATTCCCCGGAAATTGAAATTTCTTCCGATCGCGGCGAATTCCCTCATAAATCACCCGAATCACGCCTCGGCGGGAATATTTCTTCGAGTTCGGGTTCTTATCGATAAGGAGTCTCGCAGCATGAGTGCGCCCCAACTTGGCGTACGCGATTTGATCGACACTCATTACGAGGCACTCTACCGCTACGCCTACCGGCTCGCGGGGAATTCCTCGGATGCGGAAGATCTCACGCAAGACACCTTCGGCAAAGCGATTGCGAGATTGGGGCAGTTGCGGAACCACGAACGGGCCAAACCGTGGCTGTTCCGGATTCTGCGAAATGGCTATCTGCACCGCATCCGCGACGAACGCCGCAAGAAATTGATTCCGTTGGAATCGATCGGCGACTTGGAACAATCAACTCCGGAGACGCCGCCGGAGATCGACTCTGCGGCACTGCAGGACGCGCTCAACGATTTGGATGAAACGTTTCGGACGCCGCTCATCCTGTTCTATTTTGAAGATTTCAGTTACCGCGACATCGCCGAACAGATGGATTTGCCGATCGGAACCGTGATGTCCCGCTTGGCGCGGGCCAAAGGTTATTTGAAGAATCGACTCTCTGCCGGACTCGATCCGGACTCGACTCTTCACTCTCCCAAAGAAAACGGCCAACCGAGGGCCTAACCATGATGAACTGCAACCTCGCCCGCATGCTGTTCGCGTTCCCCCACGCCGACTTGGCCGCGGATGACCGCGATTCCCTGACGGCCCACGTGGCCGGTTGCCCGCACTGCGCCTCCATCTCCGCAGGCGAAGCTGCGCTGCATGCGGCCTTCGCCAAAGCGATGCGAGCGGTGCCCGTACCGGCCGACTTGCATTCCAAACTGCTGCGGGAGGGCTTCGCCCAGCGCGGGGCCCGACACCGCCGGCAGATTTACCAATGGTCGTCGCTCGCCGCCGGTCTGCTGTTGGTCATCGGCCTCGGGTATGGCGGTTACCTCCGCAACCGACCCGACCTCGACACCAACGACATCGCCATCAAGGCCGATCAGGATTCGTCGGGGCCCCGCGAACCCGTACACGCTTGGCTGGCCGGGCAAGATTTGCCCTCAGATTTACCCTTCGACATCGATTACCGCTATTACGCCACGCACGGCCACAAGGAGTTGGTCGGGCGCGATACACCGATGATTCTCTTCCACGGGCAATTCGGAACGCCCGTAATTCAAACGGCCACAGTCTTCATCGTCGATACCAGCCGTTTCAAGATTCAAGATCTCAAAAACGCCCAAGCGAGCCTCGTCTACGTCACGGTGAAACAACACGCTAACCGGCCGGACATCGCCTATGTCATCGTCTCGACGACCGAAACCATCGAGCCATTCTTGAAGCGCATTGGCCCGGCGGCGTGACTCCCGCTCAAACGCCGCCTAAACTGAATACAGGTCCCGGATTCGCCGGGGCTTGTTTCATTTCACAGATGGAGGCGGTGATGAAGATCGAGTTGATGTACTGCACGGCCTGAGGCTATTACAACAAAGCCCTCGGTCTGAGGGATACGTTGCTGGATGTGCTCGGGAGCCGGGTGACCGATTTCAAACTGGTACCGTCGCGCGGCGGCTGCTTCGAACTGACTGTGGACGGTGAATTAATCTACTCGAAACTGAAGACAGGAGTCTTTCCCGAAAACGAAGCGCTGGCCGAGACGCTGGCGAAAACCCTGAAGACGTGAGATCGGGTGGACGGGTACTTCCTGAAAATCCCCCCGACAAATTGGAAACTTGTCGGCACGCCAGAAGGAAGCCAAGACCTTCTGGGCTGCCTACAAGTTTCCAGCTTGTCGACAAGAAAACTCGACGCCACGCAGTTCTACCGTACAAACAGATTCTCGAGCGTCTGCTTGGCGTCCTGCCGGTCGTGGGTCGGGCCGGCGCCCGAATGCAATCAGAACTGACCCAATACTCAAATCAATTCTTTCATCACCGGGCCTTCGGCCAAGTGCTGGGGTCGGCCGGTCGGGTCGTTTACCGGATTCGTCTCCGGGTTCAGGCCGATGGCTTGGTAGAGCGTGGCGAAGACTTCGCCGAAGGTCACCGGGCGATCCTTGGCGTTCTCCCCCAAGCGGTTCGTGCTGCCGATGACTTGGCCCGTCTTCATCCCGCCGCCGGCGAGGATGGCACTGCTGACCTGCGGCCAGTGGTCGCGGCCCGCATCTTTGTTGATCCGCGGCGTCCGGCCGAATTCGCCCCAGGCGATCACCGTCACGTCGTCCAACAGATCGAGCCGGTCGAGATCCCAGACGAGCGCAGTCAGAGCTTGGTCGAGTTTAGCGCCGTGATCGCGGACGAGGTCGAAGTTCTTCCCGTGACTGTCCCAACGGCCGAAGCTCAGTGTAACACAGCGGGCCCCGGCTTGAACCAACCGACGAGCCATCAGCAATTGGTCGTTGGATGTCGGGGCACCGTCGTACTGGAATTTGTACGGTTTGCCGTCGCCGTAGCGGTCGCGGATCTTCGGGTCTTCCTTGGTCACGTCCAGCGCTTCCATCAGCTTGCTCGACAGCAACACATTCATGGCCCGTTCGGTGTGGGCGTCCATGGTGCTGAGCGTGCTGTCGTTCTCCATCCCCTTCCGCATGTCGTCGAACCCGCGGAGGAGTTTCTGGCGATCCGCGAGGTGCGTCTGGTTGACGACGTTCTTTTTCATGTTGGCCATGTCCGGGCCACTTGGTTTGAATGCTCCGTACATGCTGCCGAGGAACCCGGATTGCCCGGCGTCGCTCCACGGGCCGTGCTGGGTCTTCTCGGCGAGACCGACGAACGGCGGCACCGACGGATCGACTGAACCGCAGAGCTTCGTGACGACGGACCCGATGCTCGGCCGACCACCCATGGCCGCGAGGGAGTTTTGCGGGTAGCCGGTAGTGCATTGGAAGCCGTCGTGCCCGCCTTGGGCGCCGACGATGCTGCGGATGATCGCGAATTTGTCCATCATCGCGGCGATCTTCGGGAAGCACTCGCCGATTTCGATCCCTTGCACGTTCGTTTTGATCGGTTTAAATTCCCCGCGGATTTCCGCCGGGGCGTCCATTTTCAAGTCCCACATGTCTTGGTGCGGGGGTCCGCCGCCCAAGAAGACGTTGATCACGGCTTTGTGTTGGCTCGAAGACGATGAGCCGGTTTGGGCCTTCGCGGCCGCTTCGGCACGATAGACATCGGCGAGGGTGAGCGTTGTGGCGCCGAACGAAAACGCCCCGATTTTCAAGGCGGCGCGTCGGCTGATGCCGTCGCAGTAACGGGTGCGTTGGCCGAGGAGAGTCAGCATGGGAGCCGCTCCAGTGTGAGGAAAGTGCGAACCGGGCAGGAGGGAAAGCTTGGTCATCAAGAGCTAGCGTAGCGTATTATCGGCACGGTCACAATCAGGAAATCGGGAAAAGGGGGAGAACATGCTGCCACCGAGGCCACAGAGTTCACAGAGAAGGCTCTGTTCGGCTTGTCCCCTCTGTGATCTCTGTGAACTCTGTGGCCAATCTCAGACACCGAGGGTTTGCGCGCCCGTAATCAGTTCCACCGACTACACTACCAATCCAATAATCCCACAAACCTAATACCCCGGTCTTCCCGTGTTCCGCCCCCTTCTCGCATTCGGTTTTGCCATGGCCCTGCTCCCCGCGGCGCAAGCCGACGACGCCGCATTGGCCAAGCTCTTCGACCAATATCTGAAGGAAGAATTCCAGCGCCACCCGGCTTTCGCCAGCAGCCAAGGGAACCGCGACTACGACGACCGACTCGACGACCTGAGCGGCGCGGCGCGGGCCAAGGATCGCACCGCCACCGAGAAATGGAAAGCGAGCCTCGAGAAATTCGACGTCGCTTCGCTGACCGCGAGTGGCAAACTCGATCATCAAATCTGGCTGCACGCGTTGAAGTCCCGGCTCGAACTCCAAGACCTCGGCGTCGATGCGTTCGAGTTCGACCCGCGCGAATTCGGCACCTACATCAGCGACAGCGTCTTCGGCCAACTGACGCAATCGACGCTGCCGAAAGAGCGGAACATCGCCAACGCCGCGAAGCGGATCGCGTACATCCCCAAACTCGTCGCCGCGGCGATGGACAAGGACGACAAGAAGCTGTTCAGCCGCTGCCCGAAGATCCTCACCGAGATCGCCATCAAGCGGAACCTCGGGGCCATCGCCTTCTACGAGAAAGAAATCTTCGCGCTCACCGGCGAGACGCCCGCGACCAGCCCACTGACATCCCCTTGTCAGAGCGCCGTCACCGCGTTGAAGGAATACCAGACGTTCCTCGAAAAGGATCTATTACCGCGTTCGAACGGCGAGTGGCGTCTCGGCAAAGAAACCTTCGCCAAAAAGCTCACGTACGACCTCGACGCCGGGTTCACGGCCGACGAAGTGCTGAAGATGGCCGAGAGCGAAGCCGACCGCGTGGAGCGCGAAATGTACATCGTCGCCCGACAACTCTGGTCGAAGACTTTCCCCGGCAAGGCACTGCCGCCGGACGACGCACCCGGTCGCCGGGAGTGCGTGAAACTGGTGCTCGACGAACTCGGCAAAGATCACGGCCAGCCGGAAGAGATCGTCGAAGATGCCCGCAAGACGGTGGCGAAGATCAAAGCCTTTATCGCCGAGAAGAAGATCCTGACGCTGCCGAATCCGGATCGCTGCCAGATCATCGAGATGCCCGAATTCCAGCGCGGCTTCTCGGCGGCCTACCTCAGTCCGGCCCCGCCCTTCGATAGCAAAGCGAATAGCTTGTACGCCGTCGCCCCGCCGCCACTCGACTGGCCGGCACCCCGCCGCGAGGCGTTCCTCCGCGAATACAACCGCTCGATGCTGCAAATATTGACGATCCACGAAGCCTATCCGGGGCACTACGTGCAACTCGAATACGGCAACCGGCACCCGTCGCTCATCCGCAAGGTTCTGTATTCCGGCGTCTTCGCCGAGGGCTGGGCCGTGTACACCGAGCAGATGATGCTCGACCAGGGCTACGGTGACGGCGACTTGTCGCTGCGGTTGCACCAGTTGAAGTTCTACATCCGGGCGGTGCTGAACGCGATTCTCGACAACAAGATGCACTGCGCGAATATGACCGACGCGGACGCCATGAAATTACTGACGGAGCGGGGCTTCCAGACCGAGGGCGAAGCCTTCGGGAAGGTGCAGCGAGCCAAGCAGAGCAGTTGCCAGCTCAGCACCTACTTCATCGGCCGCATGGCCTTCTACAACCTGCGCCAAACCGTCCAACGCCGCGACGGCGACAAATTCGACCTCGGCAAGTTCCACGAGGCTGTGCTGAATCAAGGGACGATCTCGGTGAAGTATCTGCCGGAGTTGTTCGGGATCGGGAAGTGAAGAAAAGGGATCAATTACAGGAAAGGAGTTCGATGCCTACCGCAGAACCACCACCCGCGAATCGCTGGCCTATACTCCTGGCATTGCTCGGCGGGATTCTCCTCCGAGCGTACCACTTTTTTCGATGTCCGTCGGTTTGGCACGACGAAGCGGCGACGATCGTGAATGTCCTCGATCTCACCTACCGCGAGATGTTCGGCAAATTGCGGCACAACGAAGCCGCCCCGCCGCTGTTTCTCGTTGCCGAGCGGGCCGCGGTTGATCTCTCGGGGGACAGCGTATGGATTTTGCGGTTACTACCGTTCTTGAGTTCCCTCGCGGCTTTGATTCTCGTCGCCGCGGTCGCTCGCCGGTTGCTCTCGGTACACGGTTCGGTAGTCGCGGTTCTCTTGATGGGCGTTTCGAACAGTCTCCTCCTTCACTGTTGCGAAGCGAAGGCCTATTCGGGCGATTCCTTAGTGGCAGTCCTCGCGGCGTACGGTTTCATCGAGACCCGCCATTGGACCCTTTTCGCGCGGTCGTTCCTGTTCGCGGGGCTGGCTCCACTCGCCATCGGATTCTCCTACCCCGGTTGTTTCGTATACGGCGGGGTCTTGGTCGCCTTGGCTCCGAGTTTTCTCCGCCCGCATTCTCTCCGCGATCGACTCGGATACCTCGCCTGCATCGCGTCGGTGTTCACGTCGTTCACGTTCCTCGTTTTGCGGCCGGCACGTATACAGCGGACCCCGGAAATGAATGCTTGCTGGGGCGGTGCCTTCGCCGATTGGTCCCAGCCAGTCGGGGTACCACTTTGGGTGGTCGAACAGACGCTCGAAGTTTTGCGCTATGCCTTCCAACCGGCCGGGCAGGTCATGGTGCTGTTGGCCGCACTGGGGATCATCGGTTGGTTGCGGAGCGCAAACACCCGCGAACAGGCTCTGCTCTTAGGAGTACCGATTCTACTCGCTCTCGCGGCCGGGATGATGGGGCAATACCCGTACACATGCGCCCGCGTCATGGCATACTCCGTACCGGCTTTATGCCTTTTGACGGCCGAGGGGGGCGAACGGTTTACCGGTTGGTTTCCGCGCTGGAAGTGGTCGGCGAGGGTCTGGGTCTGGGTTCTCGTCTTGATCCCGACGGGTCTAACGCTTTACCGTGTCGCCGTGCCTTGGCCGCGCGCGGCCTGCGACGAGGCGAGCGAACTCGTCCTGCGAGATCGCCAAGAAGACGAACCGGTTTACGCCAATCACTGGGAATACGAATACTACTTCCGCAGGCTGAGCCCCAATCTGCTGCGCGTCGATGACGGCCGGGCAATCGGCCCCTCTTGGGACGAATGGAGTCGGTCGATGACCCGGAAGTCGCAACCGAGAATCTGGGTAGTCTTCACGTCTGCGACGCCGAAAGACGGGTTCGAGTTCTCGCTCCCGGCCGGCTATCGGGTGGGGCAGACGCAGCAATTTTCGATGACAAGAGTCTTTCGTCTGGAAGCGACCGAATGATGGCCTGAAAACACTGGCCGGGATGAAGTCGCTGAAGTCGGTCACGCTCTGCAAAATCCCCCGTCTTCAAAACTTCAACCGTAGCGACGCCCCCAAGAAGGCCCCGTTGCCGACATCGACTCGATCGCGCAGCGCGGCACCTTGGTTGCGCCCTTCGCCGAAGTGGCGGCCGAACGAATAGCCGGCGTTCAAATCGAGCCGCACCGTTTCGAACAGGTCGAACTTCACCCCGCCGATGACGCGCTGCTCGAAGCTCAAGAAGCGATCGCGGCGCTCGGCGCGATCCGCCAAGAAGTAGGCTTCGTTCAGGAACTCGTATCCCGTATAGAAGTGGACGTTGTCATTGAGGCGGTAATCGAGGTTCGCGCGGATGTTGGTCAACGGGATGTAACTCGCGTTGAAGGTCAGGTCTTCCGTCGGCTTCCACATGACCGCGAACGGGATGCCGATGGTCAGGCGGAATTTCTCGGAGTAGTTCCATTGGTAGGCGATGCCGGGGATCGGGAAGTTGAGCTGGCCGCCGGGGGAATAGAAGAGCGAGAAGAGCCAGTAGTCGCGGTCGTCGAACGCCGGCACGCGCAGGAAGCCGATGAAATTGATGTTCATCTCGCGGATGCTGTTGAACGGCTTGTCGCTCGCGGAGCCGACGCTGAGCATCGCGCCGCCGGTCCAACCGTTGTCGAACTTGTGGAGGTAGGCCAAGCCGATGCTGGCGTTCCACAAATCCTTCGGGAAAGGCCGGCCGGTATCGGGCAACAGTGCATCGGTGTAAAAATGGGCGTTCCTGATGTGGCCCGTGACGAAGAGCATGTCGCCGCCTTCGCGCCAGATCGGGGCGATCAGCGATAGATCTTGCCGGACGACACCGAGCTCGGCGTTTTGGCCTTCGACACCTCGGGCCGGGTTCCACGTGACGTTGTAACCGGGTCCGGGGATGGCGTTGCCCAAGCCACCCAATCCGGAGAGCGGGTTCTTCGAGTCGCGGGCCATCGGCCGGGGTTGTTCCGCAGGCGGAAAAAGATCGGGCGGCCGTTCGTCGGCGCTGGGCCGGGGCAAATCGGTTTGGGCGCGCGCCGAGGCCATCGACAATATGGCGAGTGCGAATGCGAGTACGAACCGTCCGACTCGGTACATGCGATGCCCTCGGCCTGCGCTGGGCATATCGACGACGGGTGCGGGACGCAACGCCGAGTGGCTGCGGGGTGTGCCAACCATTCCCGGAGGTTCCGTAGCTTTCAGGTTTCAGTCATTCTGCATACCCCCCCGGCAGAAAGCAGCGAAAGCAGCGAAAGCAGCGAAAGCTCCGAAAGCGAAACTGAATTACCGTTCGTTAATTCTTGAAGATTCTTCGCGATGAGCTGTTTTTGTAGGTCACGCTCGGCGTGACGTTCGTACGGGGATGGCCTCACCCAAGAATCGCTGGTACACCCAAATCGGTGCCCACGGCGGTCATAATGCGGACAGCGACCAATTCCCGCTGAATCAGGGGTCATTTC
>JBBRUN010000036.1:0-18361 GCA_038247765.1 Gemmatales bacterium
AAAGCCGACGGTGAAACTGCCGTCGTCCGATTTCGCGTAGCCGAGGATCACCGGGCCGAAGAAGCCGCCGAGGTTCGCCACCGAGTTGATCAGCGCCACGCCGCCCGCCGCGGCGCGGCCGCTGAGGAACGTCGCCGGCAGCGTCCAAAACGTCGGCAGCATGCTCTTCATGCCGACGAGGGTGATCGTCAGCCCGAGCACGAAGATCCACGGCGACGGGGCTTGGGCGAGGAGGAACCAACCCGCGGCGGCGGTGAACGCCGACCCCGCGACGAACAGCCGCCGTTCACCGGTGCGGTCCGAGTACCACCCCGCGAAGACCATCGCCACCAGGGCGAGGATGTACGGCGCCCCCGCGAGGAAGCCGATGCGGTCGGCGGGCCAATCGCGGAACTCGCTTTTGAGGAACGAGGGCACGTAGAACCCGAAGACGTTGTCTCCGACGGCGACCGTGAAGTAGATGCCGATGAGGAGCCAGATGCGCGGTTCCGCAAGCGCGGCCCGCAGCGTGTGCCGGTGGTGCGCCGCGTCATCGCTCTTCTCTTGCGCCAGTTCGGCGATCAACCAATTCCGCTCGACGGGCGTCAGCCAGGCGGCTTGGTCGGGTCGGTCGGTCAGGTAGTACAACGTGGCGAATCCGAGCAGCACCGCGGGGATCCCTTCCAACAGGAAGACCCACTGCCAGCCCCACAGGTCCGCGACGCCGTCCATGTTCACGAGAATCAATCCGGAGATCGGATTGCCGAGCATCGGGGCGATGACACCGCCGGTCATGAAGGTGGCCACGGCGCGGCCGCGCACCCGCGCCGGGAACCAGTTGCTCAGATAGAAGATGATGCCGGGAAAGAACCCGGCCTCGGCGAAGCCGAGCAGCACGCGGAGGAACCCGAAACTGATCGGCCCGGTGGCGAACATCATCAGCGACGAGATGATGCCCCACGTGATGACGATGCGGGCGATCCACACGCGCGGCCCGACGCGGAGCATTATCAAATTGCTCGGCACTTCGAACAGCAGGTAGCCGATGTAAAACAAGCCGGCGCCGAGGGCGTACGCTTCGGCGCTGAGCACCGGGTGTTCGCCGTCGACCATCTGCAACTTGGCGATGCCGATGTTCGTGCGGTCGATGAGGTTGATGACGTAGAGCAAGAATAGGAATGGAATGAGGCGCAACGTCACCTTGCGCAGCACGGCCTTTCCTTCGATGTCCGCGTTCGATGTCGCGTCGTCGCCCATGGCTGCAACCAACGTGCGGATTCTTGTCGCGGATCGTTCCGGTGGGAGTCTACCAGAAATTACGCAATCGCATTCGTCTTCAAAATGATTTCAGAATTCGGCAAGAAACCGAGCGTCGCAACGACTCGCTTCCCAAATCGCACCTCTGGCACCTAGGACGTGTCCCCAATAGAGCGGCAATGCGGATTTGTAGTCCGAAGAGCATGGTGAACCTCGGAATATTACCGAATCGGTTTCGATTTTGTCGCTACGGAGATTGCTACCGCGTCCGGCGTCCGGATACACTGCCCCAATACTCTCCTCTCCGAGTTTCATCATGCCGACCGCGAACATCAACCGACGCTTGCTGTGGTTGGCCCTGCTGATTCCGCTCGCCGGAGGTGTGGCCTTGCTGATTCCGCTCGCCGGTTGCGGGAAGACGGCCCCGACGCAGACGAATCCGGAATTGCCCACGGTGGAGCAGGTGGGGCCGCTGCTGTTCGACGATGTCACGAAGGCAACCGCCGTCGATTTCACCTACCGCAACGGCGAGGACGCGAACAACTACGCCATCATCGAATCGCTCGGTGGCGGGGTCGCGCTCTTCGATTTCGACAACGACGGCTTGCTCGATCTCTTCGCCGCCGGCGGCGGCTACTTCGAGGGTAAGAAGGTTTTGGGTCACCCCTGCAAACTGTACCGCAACCTCGGAAAATTCCGATTCGAGGATGTCTCGAAGGCCGCCGGTTTCGAAGCCGCGCTCCAATATTCCCACGGCGCCTCGGCCTTCGACTACGACAACGACGGCTGGAAGGATTTGCTCGTCAGCGGTTACAACCGGCTGGTGCTGCTCCACAACGAGGCGGACGGAAAAGGCGGTCGCCGGTTTGTCGATGTCACCAAGAAAGCGGGTCTGGACACCGACCAACTTTGGTCCACCTCCGCGGCGTGGGGCGACCTCAACGGCGATGGCTTCGCCGATGTTTACGTCTGCCACTACGGAAACTGGGGCTTCGACGGCATCGGGCCGGATGGCAAACCGTTCCGCCACCCG
Source organism: Gemmatales bacterium (assembly GCA_038247765.1). GTDB lineage: Bacteria > Planctomycetota > Planctomycetia > Gemmatales > Gemmataceae > JALHQU01. The sequence goes on from JBBRUN010000036.1 coordinate 2,270, forward strand.
ACCGATTGCATGTACGACGGCAAAACGCGGGACGTCTGCCAGCCGAACAAGTTCACCCCGCTACAACACTCGATTTTCATCAGCAACGGCAACGGCACGTTCACCGACATCAGCAACAGCAAAATGGTGATTGCGGCCGAGGAGAAAGACAAGCCGATCCAAATGACGGGACTGCGGAAAGACGGCCGCGGAATCGGCGCGGTGATCGCCGACTTCGACCGCGATGGCCGGCCCGACATCTATGCGGCGAACGACACGGACGACAACTTCCTCTACCGCAACCGGGGTGAGAAGTTCGGCCCCGCAGCCGGTATCCGGCTCGAAGAAATCGGCCTGATCGCCGGCGTCGCCCGGGACGACCGCGGGACGGCCAACGGCAGCATGGGCTTGGGCGTCGCCGACTACGACCGCTCCGGCCGGGCGTCGATTATCGTAACCAACTACGAATCCGAGCTGCCGGCCCTGTACCAAAATCGCACGGACGACCCGAGCCGCATCCGCTTCGGCTATTCCACACAAGCTGCGGGGTTAGGCGCGCTCAACGGCTCCTACGTTTCGTGGGGCACCGGCTTCGCCGATTTCGACCTCAACGGCTGGGACGACATCTACATCATGAACGGCCACGCCATCCGCCATCCGCACAAGGCCGACCGCCGGCAGAAGCCTGCGCTGCTCTTGAACGACGGCGGCAAATTGAAGATCCAAACGCCGCGCGGCGGGAGCTTCTTCACGGCGGTGCACAACGCCCGCGGCTCCGCCGTCGCCGATCTCGACAACGACGGCCGGCCCGATCTGGTCGTGGTGCGGCACAACGAGCCGCTCGCAATCCTCAAGAATACCGCCCCGACCGAGGGCAAGCATTGGCTCGGGCTGACGCTCAAAGGCATCGCGCAGCGCGATCTCGTCGGCACCCGCGTCGTCGTCGAAACGGCCGGTGGGAAGCAGGCCAAGTTCGTAAAGGGCGGATCAAGCTACGGCTCGACCGACGACGGCCGTTTGCTGCTCGGCCTCGGCGCCGACGCGGCGATCAACAAGGTCACTGTCTATTGGTCGCACGGCGGCGAACAGGTGGTGACGGGATTGACTTCCGACAAATACCACGAGATTGCCGAAGCGAAGTGAGGCAATTCGGGCGAAGCGGCAGCGCAAGCCAGCACCCGAGACACGTGAGATGTGCGCTTGACAACTGTCCGGCAAAGCTCGATACTAAATATATGTTGATCCGCATCCTTATGACCGTGCTGATGTTGACCGGGGTGATTCCCGTCAGGGTCTGCGCTTGCCCGGCCGAAGCGCACGCGGATCACCAACCGGCCATCGCAGCGACGTTCGACACGAGCGGCTATTGCTGTTCGCACTCGGACGATAACGGACCGGCTTCCTGCATCGATTCCGAAGAGTGCCATTGTTCAGCCGTGAAACCGCTGGCCGCCGTGGTCGAACCGGCCACCGTCCTCGACGCTGATGAACACGGAACGGCGTTCGATTCCAGCTTCATCCCGTGGCTTCCGTTTTTCGCCGATTGCCGACACATCACCGCGAGAAATCACTTCCCCCATCGACCCGCCGATCCCCTCCCGCTGTATCTTGCGCTGCGCACTCTCCGAATTTGATCGAGTCTTTTCGCATCTTCTGACCCGCGGACTTGCCGCGCCGGTTGCCCTGTCGTCACGTTCGTATCCGATCCACCGTTTATCACCCCGAGGGTGCCATGAACTTCTATCGATTCGTCGGCCCGGTGCTCGCCTGCGCGGTTCTAGCGGGTGCGGGCTTCACTGCCAACTTCACGCGCGACAAATGGTTGCCGATCGTCTTCCCAACTAAGCCCGTGGCCAAAGCCGACGATGGGCACGGTGGCAAATTGCACGGCCCAGATGGGGAACACCTCGAAACCGAAGGTGGGCCTAGCCACGACGGTCACGGCCATTCCCACGGTTCGGGAAACGACCGCGTCAAACTTTCGCCGCAGGCCCAAAAGAATCTCGGCCTCGATGTCGATACGCCGGTGCCGCAAGAATACTGGCGGACGATCCTGATCCCCGGCATCGTGGTCGATCGCCCCGGCGAGAGTGATCGCGGCGTCGCGTCGCGGGTCGCGGGGATCGTCACCGAGATCCGCGCAAAACCGGGCGCCACGGTGAAGGCGGGCGAGCCGCTGTTCACCCTCCAGTTGGTGAGTGAGTTCTTGCAAGCGACGCAGGCGGATTTGGCGAAGGCCTCCGGCGAGTTGAAGATCGCCACCGACAAGCGCGCGATTACGCAGAACCTCGTCGACAAAGGCGTGCAGTCCGGCGTCGCACTCATCGAGGACGACAACCAGATCAAACGCTTCGCCACGCAAGTGCAAGCCTTCCGCCGGCAGCTCGCGCTCTTCGGCCTGACGCAGGATCAGGTCAACACTATCGAAAAAGGCGGCGTCGTGACCGAAGTCGTCGTGGCGGCCCCGCAGCGGACGGCGCCCGAGGATCTCTTGTACGAAGTCCAAGAATTGAAGGTGAACTTGGGCGATCAGGTTCAAGCCGGGCAGAGCTTGGCGCTGTTGTCGAACCACCAGAAGCTGTACGTCGAAGGTCGGGCGTTCAAATCCGAAGCCGACGCACTCGCCGCCGCCGCCGAGAAGAAGGTGCCGATCCGGGCCGAGTTCGCCGACGAAAAACCGGGCGTGTGGAAGACCCAAGACCCGCTGACCATCCACCACCTGTCGAATCAGGTCGATACGGCGACGCGCACCTTCGGCTTTTTCTTGCCGCTCGACAACCAGCCGCGGACGTATGCGCAGGACGGCAAAATTCATTTCGTCTGGCGGTATCGGCCGGGCCAACGGGTGAGGTTGCGGATGCCGGTCGAAAAACTCGTGACGCTCGGCAAGGATGGCAAAACGGAAATCCTTCCGTTCGTCGTCCCGAATGGGGCCGTCGTGCGCGATGGGGCCGAAGCTTACATGTTCGTGCAATCCGGAGACATCTTCATCCGCAAGCCGGTCCATGTGCTCTTCGAGGATCGGAATGAAATCGTCGTCGCGAACGACGGCAGTATTTCCGATGCCGAGTTCGTTGTTCGTAATCAAGCGGCCGCGCTGAATCGAGCTTTGAAAGCGGCCGCGGGTGGCGGGCCCGTTGCCGACGCTTGCTACCCACCCAATTGAGTTAATCCCCGATGCTGAATGCCGCTATTAAGTTCTCGCTCCGGCACCGGTCGCTCGTGCTGGTCGCCTGCCTAGTCGTGCTGGGTTACGGCGGCTTCACGGCCACGCAGATGCCCATCGACGTCTTCCCCGACCTCGACCGACCCCGCGTCACGATCATGACCGAGTCGCCGGGATTGGCGCCGGAAGAAGTCGAGACGCTCGTCACGTATCCACTCGAGTCGGCGATGCTCGGCGCCAACGGCGTGCAAGACGTCCGCACGCAGTCGGGCGCCGCGCTGTCGATTGTGACCGTCGAGTTCGGCTGGGGCACGGACATCCGCACCGCCCGGCAGATCGTCCAAGAGCGACTCGCTACCGTGGCCGGTGACTTGCCCGAGGGCGTCCGCCCTCAAATGACGCCGGTCAGCGCGATCTTGGGGCAATTCCTCATCGCGGGGATGCGGCGGCAGGCCGGGCCCGGCGGCGGCGAACTGATCCCGATCCCCGATTCGAAGCTGTACGTGGAGCGCGTCGCGCGGCCGAATGCCCCCCCGCAACTCCTCGCATGGAATGTCACCGACCGCAAGAAGCCCTCCGAGTGGGAAGCGGTCGCCGTCGCGGAGCCGAAGTGGGAACCGCTATCGCCGGAAGGCGATCAGCGCGTCCGCGCCGTAATCGACGGCCGGCTTCGGGAATTGGAATTCCCATCTGAACTCAAGCGATCCTTGGCTCTGCGGACCCTCGCCGATTGGGTCGTGCGGCCGCGGCTGTTGAAGATCGCGGGCGTCGCCCAAGTCGTCACGATGGGCGGCGGGCGGAAGCAGTACCAAGTCCTCGTCGACCCGACGGCTCTGCACGAGAGCAAAGTCGCGCTCCAAGATGTGGACGACGCGCTGCGGAAGAACAACGTCAATTTCAGCGGCGGGTTCGCCGAACGCGGCGGCAACGAACTGCCGATCCGCGTGATCGGCCGACTCGGGCCCAAGCCGGAGCAAGTGATCGCCGATTTGAAATTGATCGTCGTGAAGCCGGCGGACAAAGCCGAGCCGGGCAAACCGCTCGGCCGACCGGTGCTGCTGAAAGACGTGGCGAAGATCGTCGAAGGGGCCCAGATCAAACGCGGCGACGCCAGCATTCGAGGCGAACCCGGCGTCGCCCTGACTATGACCAAGCAACCGCACACCGACACCCGCGCGATCACCGAATCCTGCAAGGTTGCCTTCGCGGAAATCGAACCGTCCCTCCCCGCCGACGTCGTACTCGACTCCGATCTGTACGAACTGCGGGACTTCATCGACCGCGGCGTCTTCAACGTCGGCGAAGCGCTCGTCATCGGCGCGATTCTCGTGCTGATCGTACTGTTCCTGTTCTTGTTGAACGTGCGGACGACGCTGATCTCCCTCAGTGCCATCCCGTTGTCACTGGCGGTGACGGCGCTCGTCTTCAAACTCATCGGCTTCATCGCGGGCAGCGAACTTTCGATCAACGTGATGACCCTCGGCGGCATCGCCGTGGCCATGGGCGAACTCGTGGACGATGCCATCGTCGATGTCGAAAACATATTCCGGCGCCTCCGACTGAACCGGTTGTCGCCGAACCCGAAACCGGCCATTCGCGTGGTCTACGAGGCGAGCGCCGAAGTCCGCGCGTCCATCGTCTTCGGCACGGCCGTGGTCATCCTCGTCTTCCTGCCGCTGTTCGCGCTGTCCGGAATCGAAGGCCGGCTCTTCACCCCGCTCGGCATCGCCTACATCGTCTCGATCCTGGCGTCGCTGGCGGTCTCGCTCACGGTGACGCCGGTGCTGTCGTACTATTTGCTCGCGAATTCGACGGCCGTTCACGCCGAGCGCGAAGGCTACTTGGTGCGGCTGTTGAAGTGGCTCGCCGGGTACCTTGTCCGCTTCAGCATGCGCCGGGCCGGGGTGCTGCTGTTGCTCACGTGGTTGCTCGTCGCCTACAGCGGCTGGCGCCTCACGACCATCGGGGCCGATTTCCTGCCGCCATTCGACGAGGGAACCGCGCAGCTCAGCGTCACGCTCCCGGCGGGGACGTCGTTGACGACGACCGTCGAAACGAATCGACTCGTCGATGCCAAGCTCGGGTCGCTGCTGCAAACGCCGCAGAATCCGAAGGGGCCGATCCGCTCGTTCGTGCGCAAGACCGGCCGGGGCGAACTGGACGAACACGTCGATCCGCCGAACGTCAGCGACATCATCGTCCGCCTGAACCCGGACAGCGGCTTGGATCGGGCCGACGAGATCGAACGCATCCGCAGCGAAGTGCTGACGGAAGTACCTGGCGTCGATGTCGAAATCGAACAACCGCTCGCCCACCTCATCAGCCACATGATTTCGGGGAGCACGGCGCAGATCGCCATCAAAGTCTTCGGCGACGACCTCGACACATTGGAAACGCTGGCGAATCGCATCAAAGCCGCCATCGCGGAAGTGCCCGGAGTCAGTTCGCTCGCCGTGGAACCGATCCGCAAAGTCGACGAAATCCACATTAAGCTTCGACCCGAGGCCTTGGCGTACTACGGGGTCGATCGCGCGTACGTCGGCACCTTCGTGCAGACGGCGCTGCAAGGGGAGACGGTGTCCCAGGTCGTCGAAGGGCAACGCCGATTCGATCTGGTTGTCCGCTTGGACGAACCGTTTCGGGCCGATGTCGCCAACATCCAAGAACTGAAGTTCAACCTCCCCAATGGTGGCGAACAGATCCGGCTGAAGGATCTCGCGGATGTCACCCCGTCCACCGGCGGTGACTCCGGGGCGAACCAAGTGAAGCGCGAAAACGTCCGCCGGCGGATCGTCATCCGCTGCAACGCTTCGGGTCGCGATCTCGCGTCCGTCGTCGGCGACATCCGTAAAACCGTCACCGAAAAAGTCCCGATGCCCGAAGGGTACTTCGTCGAATACGGCGGCCAATTCGAGAGCCAACAACGGGCCACCCGGCTCATCGCCATCTTGGCCGGGGTGTCCGTCATCGGCATGTTCTTCGTCCTCACACTGCTCTTCCCTTCGGCTCGGATCGTGTTGCAAATCCTCAACGCCATTCCGACGGCCTTCATCGGCGGCGTTTTCGCGCTCGTCCTCACGCAGCAGACCCTCACCGTGGCCAGCTTGGTCGGCTTCATCTCTCTCGGGGGGATCGCGGTCCGCAACGGCATCTTGCTCGTGACGCACTACCTGCACCTGATGAAGCACGAAGGCGAAGCATTCAACGAGACTATGGTGATCCGCGGGAGCCTCGAACGGCTATCGCCGGTACTGATGACGGCGCTCACCGCCGGGATCGGGTTGATCCCGCTCGTGGTGGCCGGGCAGCAACCGGGCCGCGAAATTCTCTACCCGGTGGCCACCGTCATCCTCGGCGGCTTGATCACTTCGACCTTCTGCGAATTCTTGATTCACCCCGGCCTCTTCTGGCGCTTCAGCGGCAAATCCGCCGCGACGATCGCCGGCCGCGACGAACACGCCGACGGGTTGGACGACCCGCCGGCGCACGAAGCCATACCGTTGCACGTCGCAACGGGTTGATGGCGATTCACTCTCTCGGAGGTCGATCGATGCGCACGATGTTCCTGTTGGGGTTGGCGGCGGTGCTCGGGTTGGCGTTCGCCGGCGGCGCGCCCGCCGAAGAAGGGGAAGTCGGCCCGCACAAAGGCCCGGTCGCGGAATGGGGCGAAGAAGAATACCACTTCGAAGTCGTGGCCGACACCAAGACCGGCGACGTGACGGTGTACGTGTACGGCGACCATGAAAGCCTGAAGAAAGGGAAGGCGAAGCCGGTCGAACTGAAGACGCTGACGCTTTCGCTGAAGACGACCGAGCCGGCGACGACGATGAAGCTCGAAGCCAAACCGGCGAAGGACGATCCCGATGGCAAGACGTCGGTATTCGTCGGCAAGAACGACGCCTTCAAGACCGATAAGAAACTCGCCGGCATCATCAGCGGCAAGGTCGGCACGAAGCCGTACTCGGGCGAGTTCAAACAGAAGTAAACGATCCGCAGATCGACTACACCTTCAGCAGTTTGCAAGCTTCGTCATAGCCCGGCGCGCGGCCTTCTTTCTTGTCGAACTGGCTAAAACCGTACATGCTCGCCGTCACCCGGGCGAGCGCGGTCATCTGCTGCCAGCGGAACGCGGCCCGCGTCGTTTGGAATTCTTCCTGCACGGTGCGGTAGTACTTCTCGGAGTGCAACCGCCCGTCTTCGCTGATGGCGTACTGCAGCAGCAGATCGGAGATCGCGCGGACGTCGAGCTTCTGATCGCCGTAGGCTTGGGCGAAGGCCATCGCCCGCAGTTGGTCGTTCTCGCGGATCGCCCAGTGCGGCCATGGCGTAGGTCGTGCTAACGCAATTTCCGCTTCCTCGTACCGCAGGCCATCTCCCGAATCTCGAGCGCCCTGGCAGTTCCCATCTTCGCCGGATGTCTCATCGCATGTCGCACGATCCAGCGGCGATTGCCCGCCACTTTCTCGTCGTCGGATCGTTCAAGTTCTTGCAGCCACTTCTCGCTGACATCCAACGCCACTTCCAGGTGATCCTTGGCGATGTCGCCCAAGTGGTTGGCGACCGAACGCCGCACATACAGTTCGGAGTCGTCTTTGAGCATTTCGAGCAGCGGTAGCGAGAGATTTGGGTCGGCCTGGAATTCCGGCAGTCGCGTCGCCCAGGGCAGCCGTGGCCGAGTCCCTTCGCTCACGAGACGGCGAACGTGGGCATTGTCGTCTTTCGCCCAGCGTTTCAGCATCTTGAGGCATTTGGAGCGGTGTTTGATGAAGAAGGGTCGAATGCTGAATTCGGCGGTGAAGCGTTTCGTGATCTCGTAGTTCGCCTCCATGCCGCTCTCGAAGCTGGACACGCCGTAGGCGGCGATCAGGTGGGTGTGTGGGAAGTAGAAAAACGGAGTCAGTCCGTTGCCATCGGTCGTTTCCAGTGGCGGGCCGAGCGCCTTGATGAGCAGCGGCGAAAGTTCATCGAAGGATGCTGGCAATTGCTCGTCCATGGCGTGTGCGATGCTCAACGCTCGTTCTTTCCACTCGAGCTTGCTCAAATCCCGCACGGCTCGAACTTGAAAACGCCGCAGGTCGAAACCGGGGACCGCCTCCGCAAGCGATTGACCGATCAGCACTACCAGTTTGCGGTCCATCAACTCTTTCAGTGGTACGCCGTGTTGGATCGTGGAAGGAGCCATGAAGCGTTGCGCAGGGTGGTTTCTCGTGATGGTCATGGGTGTCCTCCGTTTGCCTGCAAGTGTCAACTGGCTTCGCACGGATCTGTTGGCTCGCCCTCGTCGGAATCGTTCCGGAGACGGTAGCCGTCGCAGCGCACGACCGGCTGGCGCGGGTACTTCGGGTAAGCGGCGTTCGTGACGGACAGCTGACAAAGTAAGAACCTGGACCGTGCGGTGCACACTACCCGGACGTTCTCGCAGGTTTCGCACAAGCTCGGCATCATCGTTCCCGGTCTAGAAACTGGCTTCCCGCCATGTCCTTCCACCACGGCCTCTTCGGCGCTATACCAATGTAGCGGACTACGGCGAAGATACTCGATGTCTGTTTGGCGGCCGTTCTGTCAGCCCAGGGATTCGTCTGCTGCGCCCGCACCTACACCTCACCCCGCGACGGCGTTGGTGAGGTGCTGGACTGCGGCGGCAACGGCGCCTTGCAGCTTCGTTCCTTTGGCCCGCAGGATTCGGCAATCGGCGAACGACGGCCGCAGCGCCCGTTTCGCGGTGAGATCGACGACGCGCTGAAACAGCCCGTCGTCGGCCGCGAAGAGCCGGCTGTGGACGAAGACCGTCGTCGGGTTGAAGAGGTTGATCACCGCCGCGACCGCGATCGACAAGAACTTTGCCGTCTCGAGCAGTTCCCCGGCCAACGGCCCGCGACCCGATTGCACGAGTTGAATCGCTTCGTCGATGCCGACGGTCCGATTCAATTTGCGGCCGACCCGCCGGGCGAATGCGGCATCGTTGCAGACCGTCTCCAAGCAGCCGGTGTTGCCGCAACCGCAGGCGCGGCCCCCTTCGGCCACCACGGTGATGTGCCCGATTTCCCCGGCCAAGCCGCTGTGTCCGTTCAAGACCCGGCCGCCGCTCATGACGCCCAAGCCGACGCCGGCGCCGACGTCCATGATGGCGAAGTCGTCCACCCCGACGGCGAGTCCGTAGTCGCGCTCCGCGAGGCAGAGGGCGTGCGATTCTTGCACCAGCACCCCCGGCAATCCGAGGCATTCGGCGAGATCGGCGGCCGGGCGTTGGCCATCGGTGATCGGCAAATTCGGCGATAAGACGCCGCGACCTCGGCGGTCGTCGATCAACCCCGGCAGGCTGACCCCGAGGCCGAGGGTCGTGATGGGGCCTTTCGCCATCAGCGCTTCGCACTGCTTCGCCAGCGCGTCGATCAATTTGGGATAGGTCGCGGGAGTCGCGAGGGTTCGCCCTTCCGTGTGGAGCAGGCCGTCAAGCCCGGCGCTGACGACTTCGCACCGGGCCGCGTCGATGACCACGCCCAGCACCTGCACATTCGCCGTGGCCAATCTCAGTTGCAGTGCGGGGCGACCGCGCGCGGGTTCGAGCGCCGCCGATTCTTCGACCAGCCCGGCATTCAACAACGACGTCACGGCTTTGGAAACGGTGGGTGCGCTGAGGCCCGACAACCGGGCGACGTCGGCGCGCGACACTGGCCCACGGGCTTGGATGACCCGCAGGACTTCGCGCTCGTTCCATTTGCCCACCGAATGCGGGCGGAGTGCCGTGATGCTTCGCATGGCTTGGCTTACCCCGCGCCGTGGCGCTGTTCGGTCCACGGGTCGCCGCGCATGTGATAGCGGCCGTGGCAAGCATCTTCCCAGAAACCGGGGCGGTCGTCGGTCAGGAATTCGATCCCGCGCACCCACTTCGCACTTTTCCACGCGTAGAGTTTGGGGATCACCAATCGCACGGGGTAGCCGTGATCCGGGGCGAGGTCTTCGCCGTTGTGCCGGAGGGCGAAGAGGGCGTCGTCGTCGAAGAAGTCCGCGATGGGCAGATTGGTGGTGTAGCCGTGTTCGCAGTGGATCATCGCGAACTTCGCTGCCGGGGCGACGGTGATGCCCTGCAACAATTCGCGAGTGGCCACTCCTTCCCAGAGGTTATCGAGCAGGCTCCAACGCGTCACGCAGTGCATGTCGGCGAGCACTTGCACCCGCGGCAGCGCGGCGAATTGGGCCCAGTTGAACGTCGTCACCGCTTCGACGAGCGGCACGGGGAAGATCGTGAAATCCCAAGTGGCCGGGTCGAACGCCGGCACCTCGCCCCAGTGCAGGACGGGCCATTTGTGCGTCCGCACCTGATTCGGCGGCAGCCGATGCTGCCGGCGGGTATCCGGGCTGACGATGGTGTCGGGTGGCGTCATGGAAAGAATCATCCGCGAAAACGACCCGCGCTTCAAGACCGGCGGTCGGCCAACCGCGCGATGGCCCGATCCAAAATCATCGCGTGGTCGAAGGCGAGTTCCGGCAGTGCATCGAGCGGGAACCACTTCACGGCGGAAGCGTCGTCGGCCGCCTTCGGCTTCAGCTTCTCGCGATCGACGCGAGCCATAAAGGCGACGCTGATGGTCCAGCCGCGCGGATCGCGGCCGGGGTCGCCGGCGGTGTAGAGCTGTTCGAGTTCCGGTGCGGCCACGGTGGTTTCTTCGAGCAGTTCGCGCCGTGCCGCATCGGCCAAGGTCTCGCCCTCTTCGACGAACCCGCCGGGGAAGGCCCAGCGCCCGGCGAACGGATCGCGTTTCCGCTGAATCAGCAGCACTTGCGGAATCGCGTCGCGGCTGAGGAGCACCACGTCCACGGTCAGGGCCGGGCGGGGGTAGTCGTAGGAGTGTTTCTTCGCGTTCGCCATCGCCGTCACTTTTGCCGGTGGGTCACGGCGGCGCAACGGGCGGAACCCGCCGGCCGAATCGGGGTCTATAGTATTGCAGACTCTCGCGAAATCCGATGGGGAACGGCCATGCTCCGGCTCATTTTGCTGATGCTGACGACCGGATTACTCGGCGCGTCGATCCGGGCGGATGAATCCGAACAGCAGGCCATCGCGCTCGCGGTCGAACTCGGCGGCTCGGCGAAAGTCGATGACAAACTCGACGAGATCGCCCGCGTGGCGGTGAAACTCGATACCGCTAACGACGCCGCGCTGCAACGGCTCTGCAAGATGCCGAGCGTCGGGTCGCTCGAAATCCTCGACGCGACGAAATGCACCGACGTCGGTTTCGCGTGTTTGAAGGAATTGCCGGATCTGCAAAAAATCGTGCTCGGGAAGTGCCCGCTTTCCGACAAAGACGCCGCCGCCATCGGCACGCTCCGGTCGCTGAACGTGTTGTTCGTAGGCGAATCGAAACTCACGGATACGACCTTCGCGAGTTTCAAGAAGCTCGTGAATTTGAAAGTGCTCGACGTCTCCGATTCGGCCCTCACCGACAAATCGGCGCCGATCCTGTTGGGGATGAAGAAGCTCGAAGAATTGAACCTTTCCAAAACCAAGTTCGGCGACGTCGGCGTGACCGCGCTCAAAGATTTGGAAAAGCTCCTGCTGCTGAAATTGAACCAAACGAACGTTACCCGCAAGGGAATCGACGCCATCGAAGCCGCGCGGGGCAAGGCTTTGACCGTCCGCTGGTAACAGACTGAATTACGTCACCGAGGTGCAGTCCCGGAGGAACCGCACGCCGTGGGCGATGTCGGCGAAACGTTCGGCTTGGGTGCCGACTTCGCGCTCGATGCAGAGCGGACCCCGGTAACCGACGGCGATCAGTTTCTTCACGAAAGCGCGCGTGTCGGTCTGCCCTTGGCCGAGTGGAACTTCTCGACCCCATGCCCCTTTCACCGTCGGCCGGTTGGCGTCTTTCAGGTGGACGCTGCGGATGTCCGGGCCGAGGAGATCGAGCGCGTGTAACGGGTCGTCCATATCGTAGAGCAGCATGTTCGCGGGGTCGAAGTTCACCTTCAAGTTCGGGCACTGCAAATCGTCGAGCGTTCGTCGGAGAAGTGCCGCCGATTCTTGGCCCGTTTCAAACGCGACGATGATTCCATCCGCGGCCGCGAGATCGGACACCATCGCCAAGGTATCGAGGAAGGCTTTGCGGCCGGGGTCGCCGACTTCGGGAAGGAACCCGGCGTGCAGCATGATGTCGTCGAGGCCGAGCTCTTTCGTGCGGGCCAATGCCCATTGGAATCGCTCGAGGCGCTCGGGTCGGGTCGCGGGGCCGCCGAAGCCGCCGGTGCGCTCGATGTGCTTCGGGGTCGTGTAGTCTTCGCCGGGGAAACCGAGCATCGTGCCGGACATCTGGAAGCCGGCCGCGAGCGCCGCGGCGGGCATCGCCTCGCCTTCATTCCACGACGCATGGTGTGGGTCGCCGCAAGCGATTTGTACAACATCGACGCCGAGTTGATCGAGGAAGCCGGAGAGTTCCGGGATGCTGGTGACTTGTAGCGACCAACTGCAAACGCCGATGGCGAGGGGCGGGATGGGCATGGGCACTCCTTGAAGATATGACCTTCGTTATTCGCCCCCGGTATCGAGTCAAGCCCTCATGCCGAGGGCGGGATCGAAAAATCTTGCCGCGCGGCGCAGACAGTTGTGTGCGTCGTTGCTATAGTTCTGGAACCAGTACTCCGCACGCGCGGACTGTTGGCACGCTCCGGTCACTTGTCAGTTCGGGAGTTAACCTCCCGGCAACGGTGTCCAACTCGCCCGCCGGGTCTTCCCGGTGGCTTTTGCGTTTTGTCGGTTGCATCGAGGCGAATCGAGGATTGAACCATGAAAGTTCGAGCCAGCATCAAGCGCATGTGCGACAAGTGCAAGCTGATCAAGCGGAAGGGCGTCGTACGCGTCATCTGCGAAGACCCCCGCCACAAACAACGCCAAGGCTAATCAGGACTCCACGCTATGCCCCGTATCCAAGGCGTCGACATCCCTTCGAACAAGCCGACCCATATTTCCCTCCGCTATTTGAAGGGGATCGGGCCGACCACGTCGCTGGAACTCTGCGCGAAAGTCGGCATCGACCCGCAACGTAAAGCCGCGACCTTGACGGACGACGAAGTCGCCCGCTTGGCCATCACCATCGACCGCGATTATATGGTCGAAGGGGGTCTGCGCCGGTTCGACGGCGGCAACATCCAACGGTTGAAGGAAATCAAGTCGTACCGCGGCGAACGCCACCGCAAGAACCTGCCGTGCCGCGGCCAGCGCAGCAAGACCAACGCCCGCACCCGGAAGGGCGTCCGCAAGACAGTCGCCGGTAAGAAGGGCGTGAAGGACAAGTAAGCAATAGGAGTCATTCGTCATTCGTCATTCGTTATTCGGTGCTCCGCATAACCCGACGGTCGCGATTGATTCAACACGGTGGTTTCCCCCGAATAACGAATGACCAATAACGAATAACGAACCCAACCATGGCCAAGAACAAGAAGAAAAAAGCTCGCCGGAACGTGTCGAAAGGCGTCGCGCATATCCAGTCGACGTTCAACAACACGATTGTGACGATCAGCGACACCAACGGCGACACGCTCTGCACCAGCAGCGGCGGGGCCGTCGGCTTCAAGGGCAGCCGGAAGAGTACCCCGTTCGCCGCCCAGCGGGCCGCCGAAGAGTGCGCCGGCAAGGCCGCGAAGTTCGGCGTGAAAGAAGTCGAAGTGAAAGTGAAAGGCCCGGGCGCCGGCCGCGAATCGGCCGTGACTGCGTTGCAAGCCTCCGGGTTGAACGTCAAAGCGATCGAAGACGTGACCCCGCTGCCGCACAACGGCTGCCGCCCGCCCAAGAAGCGACGCGTTTAACTTGAGTTTCGGGTTCCGAGTTCCGTGTTCCGAGTAACCTCAACTCGGAACCCGAAACTCGGAACTCGGAACTTTCTCCCCGGCCCGAACGATCCGACCCTGGGGTTCGCCGTTCAACTCGTGGCCGTACCAATGACCCCAGTCCGAGGCCCCGGTGCGTCCGGGGATTTGCGTCTATGGCCCGATTCACCGACCCCGTATGCAAACGCTGCCGCCGCGAGCAGATCAAGCTGTACTTGAAGGGCTCGCGCTGCTACACCCCGAAGTGCCCCATCGACCGCGAAGCCCCGCCGCCGGGGATGCACGGCACCCGCCGCAGTAAAGTCTCCGAGTACGGCGTTCGCCTCCGCGAGAAGCAACGCCTCAAGTTCTTCTACGGCATCTTGGAACGGCAATTCGTCCGCTACTTCGAGTTGGCCGCCCGCACCTCCGCCAACACCGGCGAAGGCCTGCTGTCGCTGCTCGAACGCCGACTCGACAACGTCGTCCACCGCCTCGGGTTCGCCCCGAGCCGCGCCGCCGCCCGCTTGCTCGTCGGCCACGGGCACGTGCTCGTCAACGGCCGCAAGTGCGACATCCCGAGCATGATCTTGCGGCCGAACGACGTGGTGAAGGTCAAGATGACGGCGAGCAGCCAGAAACTGGCCAAGACCGCCCTGCAAACGACGCCGCCGCAGATCCCGGACTTCCTGATGCTCTTGAACAACGAAGAGCCGGAAGGGAAGATGACCCGCATCCCGACCCGGCAGGACGTCGACAGCCGCATCGCGGAAATCCGCGAACAACTGATCATCGAAATCGCCACGCGGTAGTTCGCCCATGATCTCCGCAGTTGACATCCCGATTTCGAAGGACTTGATCGCGGCTGCGAAGACACTGGCCTGCGGCACGGAGAGTGTGAGGGCTGTCATGGGAATCGAAGAAAATCGATTCTCGCGTGCTCTCTCCGATTTGCAACGCCTCGCGGTGTCCGAAGGGATCGCCGTGGCCATCGTAGGCGGGCTCGCCGCGATCCATTACGGTTACCCCGCCGCCACCCAGGATATCGATATCGCGATCGCCCGATTGGATCTCGACCGATTCCTCCTTGCGGCCCCTGGGTATGGATTTAAAGTCGTGTGGCGCGCGGAATCCGGCTGGCATACCCTGACCCACGCGGATGTGGAAATCAACGTGGTTCCCGAAGGCGGGAATGCGAAGAATACTTCGCCGACGACGATTCCGGCACCGGCAGCGATGGGCGTATCGCAAGGACTGGGTTACGCCAGCCTGCCGGGTTGGATCGAATTGAAAATCAGCGCCGGTCGCCAAAAGGACCGCGCTCATGTGGTCGAGGTGCTGAAAAAGACTGCCGATCCCGAAGTCGATGCGGTTCGAATTGCATTGACTCGGATCGACAGTGGATACGCGGCCACTTTCGAGCAACTGCTCGAAGAAGCCATCGACGAACGACGGCAAGAAGAAGAACGTGGCGGGATTCGCTGATCGAGCGTTTCCGCCTGAGAGTTGACCCCGGAACTGCGAAACCCCGGGCGGTGTTTCGATTTCTTTTGTCTCGGTCGCAGGTTCTGGCTCGCCGTCGATTCGCCGACGTGCGGAAAGCCGACACCGAACGATCACGAGGGTTTCATATGCGTATTCGCTGGCGTGGCCTCGAACTCCCGAACCGCGTTCAGGCCGAGCGATCGACACTGACCGACATGTACGGCAAGTTCTACATCGAGCCGTTCGAACGCGGCTTCGGCATGACCGTCGGCAACAGCATCCGCCGGATTCTGCTGTCGAGCTTAGAAGGCAGCGCGGTCACCAAGATCAAGATCCAAGGCGTGCAGCACGAGATCAGCACGATTCCGGGCGTCGTCGAAGACGTCACGGACATCGTCTTGAATGTCAAGGCGCTCGTCGTCAAGAACCTGTCGGATCAACCGAAGACGATCCGCATCAATGCCCACGGCACGCGCGACAAGCGCGAGGTTCTCGGCGCCGACATCGAACACGACGAGATGGTGCAGATCGTCAACCCCGAGCACCGCATCGCCACGCTGACCGCCGAAGTGCCGCTGGTCATCGAAATGACCGTCGAGAACGGCCGCGGTTACCGAACCGCCGAAGAGAACGGCGGCAAGGAACGCGAGATCGGCGTC
>JBBRUN010000037.1:0-18061 GCA_038247765.1 Gemmatales bacterium
GCCGGGTTCCGGGGTGGGTTTTTTATTTTGACCTCACCACGCCCACGCCACCCCCGGCGGGCGCCCCGATTCCAATCATTGGAACTCGTAGCCGATCTGGAAGCTCACCCGGCCATCGGGCAGGCGCTTAATGTTCGTGATGAATACTTCGTAGCCGCCGCCGGTTTGGCTCTTGCTGCTCGGTGTCGTGAACGGCGTGAAGCTGTCGTTGGATGGGCTGGGGAACGGCACCGCCCCCGTGAACGACCTCGGCCCGCTCGGCCCTGCGACGCCGTGCGATTCCTCCAAGAAGACCCGCTGCGTCACGTTCCCCGGCATCACGCGCCAGATCAACAGGCCCTCCGCCGGCAGCTCGGTGTCCCAGCCTTTCTTCTTGCGATTTTCGAGCAGCAAGTATTCGCTGCCATCGGCTTTGATCGGCACCTTGAAACACTCGCCGTTGCTGTCTTCGATCGGCGCCAGAATCAGTTTCTGCTTCACGCGCGGGTCGATCATGGCCGGATTGATCCAACCGAGTTGCTCTTTGCTCCACGCGGAGAAGTGCTGCGGGCGGCCGTTGCCGACTTGCTGCGACATCGCGCACCACGAGCCGACGCCTTCCATGCCGGGGACTTCCGGACGGGCGTAGAGGTCGGGCAGGCCGAGCATGTGGCCGAATTCGTGGCAGAAGACGCTGATGTCCATCATTCCGCCTACGCGGCTGAGTTCCGAGACGATGAAGTACGGCCAGCGTTTGTTGTTGTGCGACACGCTGGCCCGGTGCGGCCAGTAGAGGCTGCCGCGGGTGACACTCGGAACCGGGCCGCCGGCGAAGAGGAAGAAGACGCCGTCCATGTCTTTGAGGGCGTCTTTGTCTTTGGCCAGGAGTTTGTCCATCGCTTCGGTCAGGAGGCTCGTCTTCTCGCGGGTGGCGACACCGCTGCCGGTGCTGTATTCGGTTCGCTTCTTGGCGACTTCCACCCAGCCCGCGAACTTGCCTTCGATCTTCAGCACGTCGTACGAGATGTCCTTGTAGTAGTCGGCCATGCTGCCGTGGACTTTCTGGCCCGTGGCGCTCTTGTCGGTGTACTTGCCGAAGCTGAAGAGCGATGTTTCCCAGTCCTTGTCATCGATCTTGTCGTTGTGTTTCACGTCCGGGTATTCGATGCCGATGACCGCGAGCTTGTAGTCTTTTCGCTTCCACGCATTCGGCAAGCGGTCGTCCCAGCCCGACGCACCACCCGGCCGCGTCCCGTTGGGGCTATCGCCTTGCAGCGTCACGCGGAGTTCGAGATCTTTCTCGCCGCGCTTGATGGCGAGCTTGACGAGGTCACCGGGCTTTTTGGATTCGAGCACCGCCCGCAGGCCGGTGGCTTCGTCGATCTTCTTTTCGTCGATGCTGAGAACGATGTCGCCGGCCTTGACGCCGGCTTTGTCGGCGCCACCGCCGGTGGTCACTTCCGAGATTTCCACGCCGCCGGTCTTCTTCACGTCGCCCGACATGACTCCCATTACGGCCCGGGCTGGCGCGGCGGATGACGCGTTCGACATCGGCTTGCTCGCCGCTTTCGGCGTCACGGTGAGCGCGATTGCTTTCCCCGCCCGTTCGACGACGACGGCGAGTTTCTCGCCGACCGGCAAACCGCGCAGGTGATCCTTGGCTTGCACGACGCTGCTTACGGCATCGTCCCCGATTTTCTTCAACACGTCACCGGTTTTGAAGCCGGCATCGAGCGCCGGAGAACCGGGTGCAATTTCGCCGACGACCGGTAGACCGGCCTTGTCGGCGAGCACTTCGATACCCGCGAACCCGGGCACGGACGACTTCGCGGCGCCGTCCGTCTTGAACGATTTCGGATCGGCCTTGACGGCGGTCTTGACCGTCTTGAAGTCTTTGAGTTCGGATTCGTCAACCTTGGCCGGCTCAATCGGCTTCTTGACCGGGTCGACCGGTTTTTTGGGTTCATCGACGGCGAAGACACCCGCTAAGGGAACTAGTAAAAGGAGTGTCGCCAAGGTGCGTCGCAGCAACATAAGTGCCCCGGAAAATGCGGAGGGTGGGTGCGGTTAGGTGAGTATAGTCGAGCGAGTCTGAAAAGGTGATGAGAAGACTCTCACGATGCGTCACCGGGTGATCCGATAGACGACACCTTTCGTTTTGCTGCCGTGCGGGCCAACTTTCTTCGGTTTCAATTTCACCGTCAAGCCGGCGCGCTCGAGCAGGCTGCGGAAGGGCCGGGCGCAGACGCGATCCGGATCGGCGATCAGGGCCAAGCCGTCCGTTTGCAGATTGCGGATCAGGAACTCGGCGCAGGCGTCAGTCATAAATTCTTCGTACAAGACGTCCGCCCCGAGGATGACGGGGAATGCCAGCCGCGGCGGCGGAGCGCGGAAGTCGAGCGTGAGGATGGCGGCGCCAAGAAAGCCGTTGAGCGCGGCGTTGTCCGCGGCGAGTTGGCAGGCCCCGAGATCGATATCGGAGAAGGTCACCTTCAACCCGCGCGACAGCGCCACGATGCCGCTGAGGCCCAAGCCGCAGCCGATTTCGAGGGCGTCGCCGTGGGTGTCGAGGTTCCACGGTTCATCGAGGATTTCGCGGGCCAGCATCTGCGCCGACGGCCAGAGGTCGCACCAAAACGGGATGTAGCAATCGCTTTCGTAGGCGGCGCGAACCTGCGGGTGGTCGAAGACCAAATCGAGTCGTTCGGGCCGATCGATTAGGTACTCCCGACCTTCGAGGGTGATCGTTTCGCGGACGCGCTTGCCGAAGGCTTCCTTCGGCGTGTGGTGCAACTTGGCGGTCATGGTGGATCGAAACCGCCTCGAAAGAGTGGATTGCAGCGGCAGATACGCCACGCTCCTTTGGCCGTGCCGACGACCGGGCCGTATTTGCGGCAGGCCAGAATCATGTATTCGCTACAACCCGGTTCGAACCGGCAGACCGGCGGCAACAGCGGCCGACTGAGGTACTGGTAGCCGCGCACGAAACCGGTGATGAGCCCCGTGAGCGCGAATGCCGGGCCCCGGTAGAGCCAGCGCATCAGAGCGGCCTCGGGGTCAGTTTGCGGGCCGCGTCGCGGGCCAGTTTCACAAGTGATACACTCAGCTCGGCGACCGTCGGTTCGGTGCTGACGTTGCGCGGAATCAGGATCAAATCGACACCGTTCGGCAGTTCGTGCTGGCTCAGGCGGAAGGCTTCGCGGAAGAGCCGCTTGCAGCGATTCCGGGCGACGGCGTTGCCGACTTTCTTCGACACCGACAAGCCGAGGCGAGCGTGCGACAAGCCGTTCTCCTTGGCGTAGACAACGAGCAAACCGTCGCTCACCGAGCGCTTGCGGTCGTAGACCTCCTTGAACTCGGCGGGAGTTTTCAGGTGGAGCGACTTCGGGAATGTCAGTGCCACGGGGCACCCGCCCGCACATCGTGCGGATTGAGTTCCGCGAATTCTTCGAGCAGTTCTTTCGTACGCTCGTCGAAGGTCGTCGGCACCGCGATCTTGAACACCAAGTATTGATCGCCGCCGTTGATCCCTTTGCCGCGTAACCGCAATCGACTCCCGCTGGAGGTACCCCCCGGCACTTTCACCGTCAGCGTCGAACCGTCGAGGGTCGGCACATCGACCTTGGCCCCGAGCATCGCCTCTGGTACCGAGATCGGCAGATCGAGCAGGATGTCATTCCCCTCCCGGCGGAAATAGGGGTGCGGGGCGATCTTCACCTTCAAGTAGACATCGGCCGAGCCGGTGGCGCTCGCCGGGACGCGGAGTTTCTTGCCGTCGTCGATCCCCGCCGGGACTTTGACTTCGATCGTCCGCCCGCCGACGGAGATGCTGATCGACCCGCCGAGGGTCGCCGTGTTGAAGGGCACATCGATGTCGGTCTCGACATCGGGAGCCTGCGGCCGGCTGCGCGGTCCGGAGCGACCTCGGCCGCGCTTCGCCGCACCGCCCAAGAGATCGCCCAAATCGAAGCCTTCGGCGCTCCCGAAGTTGCGGAAGAACTCCTCCGCATCGGCCGGTTGGCCGCCGGGAAATCCCGCCGCGCTCGGCCCCGGCCCGGCCGCATCGCCGGTATGGCCGTAGCGGTCGTATTTTTCCTTGAGCGCCGGATCGGAGAGAACATCGTGGGCCGACGACAGTTCTTTGAACTTCGCCTCGGCTTCTTTGTCGCCGGGGTTGCGGTCCGGGTGGTATTTCCCGGCCAACTTGCGATACGCCTTTTTGATCTCCTCCTGCGAGGCCGACCGCGAGACGCCGAGGATTTCGTAGAAGTCTTTGGCCATGGGAGTTTGAAAGCACCACTGGTAGTGAATCTTTTCGGACGGCGCCGGCAGCGTGAGCTGCCAGTTCCTTATGGCGTTCCAGAATCCGGTAGCTCGCGCTGCCGGCTGACCACACGAGTATTTTACTCCGCCATCACCCGACCAAGATGCCCATTCGGGCGATATTGTTCAGGGCCGCGTCCAGGATCGATTCGATGGCCGCGCGGATTTGCACCGGGTCGGTCAACGGCACGTCGTGCTGCCGAACCGTGATTCCTCCGGCCTTGGCGACTTCCGTGAGTTTCGACACCAGCGCGGGGCGGTCGTTGGAACCGTCCAGCAGCGGGATCATGTGCCGGTCGAGTTCGTTCAACTTCACGACCTCGTGCCGGCGGTTCGCGATGATCCCGGTCTTGGCCGCGTGGATGCGGGCCAACGGCAGGGCCGTCGGGTACTCGCCGGCGCTCCGTGCGAAGCCGATGGGCATGCCGAAGAGTTCGATCAAGTCCGAACCCATGTAGCAATTCAGCAAGCCGATGGCGATCTGCTGCGTGTCTTCGGCCACGGCTTTCGGATTGTTCGGATCGCCGCCGCCAAGTCTCTCCCGGGCCTGATTCCGCAACGCATCGAACGGGATCGATGCCGGATAGGCCGTGTGCAGGAGGTGCATCGCGATCTTCAACAGCGGGCGGTTCGTGGCCATCGTCATGCCGGTGGGGCTGCGGTAGGTCACGCTGTCGTCGTTCGCCAAGTTCAGTTCGGTCTGGCCTTCCGGAATCACGGGCCGGGCCGCCGAGGCGATGTGGAGCTCCCGCAGCGATTCCGGCACCACCGACCAACTGACGGCGTGCTTCTCGGCGCACAGCAGCGTTTCGCGGAACATCCGGTTCCGCAGGAAATCCATGTACTGCTCGGCTTGGATTTGATCCGATGCCAGCGCCCGCAGCGTCTTCTCGACATCGGCGCCGAAGTTCCCCGTGACCATTGTGCCGACGCGGGCTTCGCCCAAGTATTTCAAGCCGCGATTCTTGGCCAGGTCGATGAAGTCGTGGAAGTAGACCGGCTCGTTCACCTCTTCGAGGTGCTCGTGGTAGAGGTAGTGGTCGGCTTGATTTTGGATCGACTCGGTCTCTTGCTTCAACAGTTGCGGGTAAGCCCCCTCGGTGCGCACGACCTCGACGAAGGCGTTCAGTGTCCGGCGAACCTCCACGGCCGCGCGCTGCACGGCTGCGGGGTCGAATGGCTCGGCCGCCGCCAGCGACTTCAACGCGTCCAAATCTTGTTGAATCGCGGCGACCGGAAAGAAGCCGGTGAATTCCGCGATGGCCGGGCCCGCGAGTTCGAGCCGTTTCTGAACCTGAACGGCATCGAGGCGGCCCGACATCATCGCATCGAGGTTTTGCCCGGCGGTGCTGAGGAGTTCCGGCAGGCGCGGATTGGCCCGATTCACCGCGAGCGACAAGAAACGCAACAGCGCCCGCGATTGCTGGATGCGATCCTTCGGGGCATCGAAGCGCGCCGCGTGGTAGCGCATCATGTCGCGGATCATGCCGCGCATATGCCAGCCGGGGTAAGTGTTGTACGACACATACGCGATGCCGTGCGGCGTGAGTAGCGTGCCGCAGATTTCGAGGATTTTGAGGCGGACGGTTTCCGGCACCCACGAGAAAACGCCGTGGCAGATGATGTAATCGAACATCCCGTAGGCCGCGTCGACATCGAGGATACTGGCGTGCTTGAGGATCACGTTCTCGAGACCGAGTTGCTGGACGGTGTCGATACCGTCTTGAATCTGGCGGGCGGAGGTATCGACGCCGACGAACTGGCTCTCGGGCAGGTAGTCGGCCATCGGGATGAGGTTCCCGCCGGAGGCGCAGCCGAGTTCGAGCACCCGGCACTTTTGCACGGGGGTCGGTTTCAAGCCGAAGAGCGTGCCGATGGCGAAAAGCCGGTGCGGGTGAGACTGCGCGAACGGGTGGCTCTCGTAGTGGATGTCGTCGTAGGTCGTATCTGGGGACGGGGGCGAATCGGGCATCGGCAACCTCGGGGACGGCGTATCGCACCGCAGGATACTGTCGATACCGGGGCCGAAAAATCAAGGGGAACGCGGCCGGCTCGGGTTCAATTACTCCGCCGCGGCGATTTTGCCGCACCGCGCCATTCAAGGGCCTAAGATAGTTCAAATGATCCGCCGCCTCGTGATGATCGAAGGGGTGTTTCCGTGACCGACGCCCCTACGATTCCGAATCAGCCGCCCTCGGGGGTGTGGCGCAGGGATTGCCCCGGCGCCCACGAGGCGATGGCTCGGATCGAGCGCGGCTTCGCGAGCGCCGACGACCTGCTCCTGCTCGGCGGCCATAACATCGGCATGGAATCGCTGGTTCACCGCAGCGCGACCGTGTGGCCCCAACTCCGCTGCTTGGCGACAATCCACCCCGAATTGATCCCCCGATTCGCCGATTGGTTCCGCGACCGCGACCGCGTGCAACCGTACCTCCGGGCCGCGTTCGAAGCGATTGCCGACGAGGACATCCCCAATTGGAAGAAATACTGGGGCGTCGTCGCGCAAACCCACGAACCGCCCGACCGGGCGGATCACTTTCTCGACCTTCTCCGGAGCCGCCGGCGCGATCTGACCGCGCTCACCCGGCCCGGCCGAACCGCTCTCCGGCACGAAGCCGTGCGCTGCCTCGGCGAGGCCTCCCCGGAAGTCGTGCCCCTGCTCTATCCGGTCGATGCGCTCGAGTGCGAAGAAATTTTGAACGACGACACGCTGCCGCCCAAGTGGCGCGGCTTCGCCCTCGCGGCCACGCTCAAGACGTCCAAATCGCGGATGATCCCGCGCGACGTCTCCGCCGCAGCCCGGTCGTTCCTTCCCCGCGCGACCGCCGACGTCTTGCGCGAATATCTCCTGCGCGCCCAGCATCTCCTCGCCGAGCACCACGAGTTGTGGGCCGCGGTCGTCGATTCCCCGTTGGATCGCGGTTTCGTCATCGATCGGCTACTCGAATTGGGCACCGCCGTGCCGCCGGAACGCTTGCATCGCATGCTCGCCTCGCTCAAGACGCTCGGGTTCGAACGGCTCGATCTGCGCTTCTTGAAGGGAGACTTCTCCCAAGCCGGGGAATGGCGGGCCATCGACCGCGCCCGCCAACGGGCGATCCAGGTTGGCGGCGCCGACACCTTTACGCCGGAAATGACCGCCAAGCTCGACGCGGGTTTGCTCATACAAAAGTGGATGGCACAACCGCAGTCGCCGATCCCCGCGCACGATTTGCACGCGGCCTTCGCACACCTCGGGTGCCCCCTGCCCGGCACGCTGAGATTGATCTTCCGGAGCGCATTCGGTTCCCCCGCCGTCGGCCGCAACATGGCCAGAGTCGAGCACTTCGCCGCGCTGTTTTTAGCGCTCTACCCGGTGGATGTCGATACCCAAGCCGCCGCCGCGGCGTGGGACAGCATCGTGGCCAAAGCGCCGCAGCCGCAACGCGAAAGCCTCCGCGGCTACTTCTGGACGCGGATGATCCCCCGAGTGCCGGCGGCATCCAAAATCGAACGGGCCCCCCTGCTCCGCCACGAACCCGCGACGCTGCGCGCTTGGAAGCTCGAAGCTCTGCTCTACGCCGGGATTATCGCCGGGGTTTTTCTCCTTCTCGTGGCGCTTCTGCTAATTTGGTAGTGAGACGATCCCGGCCCCGGTAAAATGCCCGCATGAACTCGCTGCTCACCTTCTTCAACAAGCCGCTCTCGTTCAGTTGGTCGGCGCACCCCACCAACCTGATGGCGATCTTGCTGCTCGCCGCCACGGCGCTGGCCATCGTCGCACTCACCGTGTGGACCTACTCCGGGCAGTTGGCGGGCAACCGCCGGCGCATCGTGCTGTTGATCGCCATCCGCTTGGCCGCACTGCTCGTCATCGTCCTCACGGCGGTTCGTCCCGCGTACCCCATCGACGATCCGCCGAAGATTCGCACGCAGTTGCTCATCGGTATCGACGCGTCCGAGTCGATGACCGTGCGGGACGAAGTCGGCAACTCGACCCGCATCGATGCCGTCCGCCGGACTCTCGAAGTGTGCCAGCCGACGATCGATGCGCTGCAGACCGAACAGAACATGACCGTGACGCTGTACGGCTTCGGCGGCTCGAACTTCACCGAAGCTGCCGGGGCGTACGATCCCGCGCTCCCGGCGAACGCCCAGCAATCGGACTACCGCCTGTACTTGGCGAAGACCCTCGAAAAATGGCAAGGGCAGAAGTTCGTGCGCGGGCACATCCTCATCGGCGACGGCGCCGAGAATGCCGCCGGTGCTTCCGCTCTCGCAGACGCCGCCGCGTGGCGGCGCACGGCGCCGATTCAAACTTTCGTCGTCGGCACGACCACCCCGCCGGGGGCCGTGCGCGATGTCGCCATCGCCGATGCCCGCCTCGATCCCGACCCCGTGCCGATCAAGAACGAAGTCACGCTGCGGGCCAAGGTCAACGCCTTCGGCTTCGGCGGTTCGACCGTGAACGTGAAAGTGCAGTACGACCTCGGGAAGGGCTACCAAGACGTGCTGATCGAAAAGGTGAAGCTGGCGAAGGAGAAGGACAACACCATCGAACTGAAGTTGAAGGCCCCCGATCAACTCCCCGAAGACGAGAACAAGCAGCCGAAAAAGCAGATCAAAGTCCGCATCGAAATCCCGATCGCCGATGTCCCCGGCGACATCAACCCGGCGAACAACGTCCTCGAAACCTACTTGAACCTCACGAAGGAAGGCCTGCGGGTTCTCCTCGTGGATCGCTACCGCTCCGAATACGCCCTGCTCCTCGACGCCCTCGCGGCCGATCCGCGCATCGATGTCCGCAAGGTCGATCTCCAAACCGACGACGGCGGCGCCGGCCTGCTCGAAGCCTTCGACTTCGACGACAAAGCCTACGATGTCATGATCCTCGGCAACATCGCGGCGAGCCAACTCACGGCCATCGATCCGAAGCTGCCCGAACGCATCGCCAAGCGCGTCACCGAAAAAGGGATGGGCTTTATGATGATCGGCGGGCACGCCACATTCTCCGGCGACCCGAACAACCCGAAGTCGGGCTGGCGCGGCACAAAAATCGAATCGATCCTGCCGGTGACGCTCGACAGTGGCCCCGCCGACGTCCCTTCGACCTTCTTCACGGACAAGGATGCCCGCTATCAGTTCGTGGTGAATCCGCGCTTCGCCGATAGCTTCCTCGTCAAAGTCGGCGGCAGCAAAGCCGAGTCGGACGAACTCTGGGCCAATTTGAATTACAGCCCCAGACCGAAACGCAGTTCCGGCCGGATGCGCTTCACCGGCCTCAGCAACATCGGCAATCCACTGCCCACCGCCGACGTGTTAGCGTGGGCCAGCAGCGCCGACAAATTGGTGACGAATTCCGATGGCAAAGGCTTAGCCCCGCTGCTCGTCGGCCATCAGATCGGCGATGGCAACCGCGGCCGGGTGCTCGCGTTCGGCGCCCAAGACACCTACATCTGGCAGCAGTTCGGCCAGCCGAAGTCCGAAGACGGCAAGCAAATTCACTCCCGTTTCTGGCGGCAACTCGTCCTCTGGCTCGCCCACCAAGAGACCGACGAGAGCACCGTCACCGCGCGGCCATCGTTCCCCCGGCTCGCCGTCGGCAGCAAGCAAGAGGTGAAGTTCGGCATCAAGGGGCAGAACGGGGCGACGGTGGTGAACCCCACCTTCGACGTGACGATCTTCGCCCCCGGCGATACCCTCGGCAAGAAGGTCGATGTCGAAGCCGATCCCGCCGGCGGTTCGATTCTGAACTACAACCCGTCGCTCGCCGGGGAGTACACGGTGAAGGTCACGGCCACCGGCAAGACGGCCAAGGGGGACGCGGTGGCCGGGGACGCCTCGGCGAAGTTCATCGGCTACCCGGAAATCGCTGAAGAGATGATCCGCACCGCTGCCGACCCGGACTTCTTGGCGAAGGTCGCCGGGGCGAGTGGCGGCAAAGGCTACCGCCTCGACGAACTGCCGGGCTTCTTGAAGGAACTCCGCGGCCAACCGCTCGACAATGTGAAACCGAAACAGAAGTACCTGCCGAATTGGGATCGGAAGTCATCCGAGGGATTCTTGCCGACCTGGCTGGCGGTCTTCGCGGGGCTATTGTTGGCCGAGTGGGGCCTGCGAAGGTATTGGGGCATGGTGTGAAACCGGATTTCGGCGTCGGCGGATTGTTCGGAGCCGCGAGGCCCTCGTCGGGACTAGCCCCGGTTTGGAACCCGTGCGTCGGGCACTCGCAGCGGTGGCCCAAACCGACGCCTGCGTGATGCTCCTCGGCGAGACCGGGACGGGTAAACAGCTGATCGCCCGTCGGGGGCGAAGATGTTAGAGAAACATCCCCGGTGAAGTTTCAAATCCACGACATCACCTTGACGCAGACGGCGATGAGGGCCGCGCCGACCAGCATCATCGCGGCGAGCCGCAGCGTCTCTTGGCTCGAGCGCCGATTCAGGAGACGGTTCAAGTCGGGTTGGTCCTTCGATTCAATCGCGCTCTGCAACGCGAGTTCGTAGCGACCTTCGGGGTAGTCCTTGGCTTGCTCCTCGGTCAGGCAGCCGGGCGGGAGTTTCGCGGGCACTTCGGGCATCGCCCAAATGTGGAACCCGAGTTCGTCCGAGAAGGCCGCCGTCGCCGGCCAGAGTTCGCTGCGGCCCCGCGTCGGCAGCAGTTGCCAGATGGTCCGCAACGTCGCGTCGGTGGCGTCGGATCGCTTCAAACAGATCCGCCCGCCATCGAGCAGGGCCTGAGTGCTACCCAGCAAAAATGGCCCGTCGCCGACTTTCAGAAGTTCGTGGAGATCATCGACCCGTCGAGGCGGTAGCGGCTCCGCGGGCCATGCGAGCACCGGCAGGTCGCCGCGGAGCGACCAATCGAACGGGTGGCGATCCGCGATAGCGAACGGGTCGCCGAGGGCGTCGTACAGCGTTTTGCCGAGGAGCAAGAACCGGAAGGCGAGCACGCCCGACGGCAGCTCGGCAAGCTGCACCACGGCGACGTGCCCTTTCCCCACCGGCAGCGCGAAGAGGCCTGCTGACACCGCGGTGTCAGCGGGTTTCGGCCCGAAGCGCACCAGAGCCACCCGCGCGGCCTCTTCCCAAACGAACGGTACGCCGTCCGACTTCGCGAGGACTCGCGGCCCCGAGGCTTCCGCGACGAGGACGAGTTGTTGAATCGACAAATCGATGGCCATGCGGACCCCGGTTCGTTTTCAAACGTTCGTCAGCACCCGGAGTTCGCGCGGCAGGGGGAACTTGACGTGCTCTTCGCGGATCACGCGGTTCTCCACGGTCGCGGCGAACTTATCCTTCAAGAACGCGATGCAATCTTGGACGTGCTCTTCCGGCGCGCTCGCCCCGGCCGTCACGAGGACGGTGTCGGCCGGGAAGAACCAACTCTCGCGCATTTCGCTCACGCGGTCGATCAAGTGCGCCCGCCGGCCTTTCAGCTTGGCCATGTCGGCGAGGCGGTTGCTGTTCGAACTGTTCTGACTGCCGAGCACGATGACGATGTCGACCTCCGGCACCAACTCCGTCACGGCTTCTTGGCGGTTCTGCGTGGCGTAGCAGATGTCGTCTTTGCTCGGCCCGACGATCTGCGGATACTTCGCCCGCAGCGCCGCGATGATCCCTTTGGTTTCGTCCACGCTCAGTGTCGTCTGGGTCAAGAACGCCAGCTTCGTAGCGGTGGGGAGCGTCATCGCTTCGACATCGTCGAGGTCTTCGATCAAGACCATCGCGGCCGGGGCTTCGCCCATGGTGCCGATGACTTCGTCGTGTCCATCGTGTCCGATGAGGACGATGGTATAGCCTTCCTTCGAATACTTGATCGCCTCCATGTGCACTTTGGTGACGAGCGGGCAGGTGGCATCGATGGCCCGCAGGTTCCGGGCTTTGGATTGCTCGCGGATTTCCGGGGAGACGCCGTGGGCGCTGTAAAGCACCGTGCCGCCGATGGGCACCTCGGCGATGGAATCGACGAAGATGACGCCCTTGGAGGTATACAACTCGACGATGGGCCGGTTGTGCACAATCTCGTGGTAGGCGTAGATCGGCGTGCCGAAGAACTGGATGGCCTTTTCCAGGGCATCGATGGCCATGTTGACGCCGGCGCAAAAGCCGCGCGGATTCGCCAAGAGTACGTGCATCGCGGGTTCCTCGTCCGGGTCCTTTCCATCAATCTATTCCGCACGGCCGGCGTTTCGCGTCAGGAAAACATTTGGAAGCGGTCGTTCGGCTCGAAAGCTTGGCGGATGTGCAGAATCGTCGGTTCGGCCGATGTCGGCGGCCAAGCGAGCGCGAGGACATCGAACTGCAGGTTCACCCCGTGCAAGCGGTGCCGGCCGAGAAAGCGAAGAGCCGCCCGGGTCAACCGCCGCTGTTTGCGGAGATCGACCGTGGCGGCTGCGACTTGCGGATCGGCTTGCGAAGTCGAACGGACTTCGACGATCACCAACGATTCACCATCCGCGTCACGATCGCATGCGATCAGGTCGAGTTCCCCGAGTCCGTCGTGGATGTTGGCACCGAGGATCCGCCAGCCGAGGGTTCGCAGGAACTTGGCGGCGGCTTTTTCGGAGCGTTGGCCGAACCAGCGCCGCCAGAATCGCCAGCGGCGAAACTCGGCGTCGGTGGTCAGGCCGGGGGCGTCCACTACTTCTTGGTGGTTTCGGATTTCGCCTTGCGCTTGGCGGCCCGCTTGCTTTCGCCGGTCGTGGCCGTTTGCTCTTTGGCGGCGGCGGCCTTCGCGGCGGCGGCTTCCTTCGAGGCGTTTGCCGCGGCCGTATCGAGGGCCGTTTGGCGCTTGACGTCGCCCTTGATCTTGATCGCCTTGCCGACGCGATCGCGGATGTAGTACAGCTTGGCCCGGCGAACCATGCCGGCCTTCTTGACGTCGATCTTGGCGACTCGCGGCGAGTGGATCAAAAAGATCCTTTCGACGCCTTCGCCCTGCACGAGGCGGCGGACGGTGATCATCTCGCGGATGCCCGAGCCATTGCGGGCGATGACGTCGCCTTCGAAGGTCTGCACGCGTTCCTTGGCCCCGTCGAGGAGCTTCTGGTGGACGATGACGGTATCGCCGACTTGAAACGCGGGTACATCCGCTTTCAGCAGGCCGGTTTCGACGACTTGGATCAGACTCCGTTGCATGGCATTCGCCCTTTCGCGTGCAAACTCGAATGAATCATTCCGAATTCGGTCGACTTCGATCTTCCGACTGTCCTTGTCGCCACCGCTGGATCGCGGCGTGATTCCCGTTCAACAGCACTTCGGGAACCGGCAAGCCCCGGTATTCGCGGGGCTTCGTGTACTGCGGATATTCCAACCGGCCCGGTTCGCTGTGGCTCTCGTCCACGGCGCTCGCGGCATCGCCGAGGACGCCCGGGATCAGCCGCATGACGGTGTCGATGACCAGCATTGCGGGAACTTCCCCGCCGTTGCAAATGAAATCTCCGGCGGAGATTTCCATCGGCCCCAACACCTGCCGAATGCGGTCGTCGAAGCCTTCGTAGCGCCCGCACAGCAGCAGCAATCGCTGATGGTCAGCAAGCTCCTGTACGACCGGTTGCGTCAGTCGACGGCCGGTCGGGGTCAGCATAATCAACAGTCCGGGGTCATCGGCCTTCCCCTGCACCGCTTCGACGCAATCGACCACCGGGTCGGCCATCAACACCATACCGGGGCCACCCCCGTAGGGCCGGTCATCGACCCGTTTGTGTTTATCCTGCGACCAATCGCGGATATTCCAAAGGTGAACATCAATGATCCCGGCTTGCCGGGCAATCTTCAAAAGGCTCTGCGAGAGGTACCCTTGGAAGAGATCGGGGAACAGCGTGAGCACATCGAAGCGAATCGTCCGTCGAGAACCGCTCTCGGCCGGAGATAGTTCCGATGCGGCATCCACGGCGGAATCCCGATTCAAACGGCCGCGGTCACGGGTGCCGCTTTCGCGGCGGCGTCGGCCGCTTCGAGGTCTTCGAACTTCTTCATGAACTTCGTGAAGAAGACTTGCACCGTCTCGGACGGCTTAGCGCCGACACTGAGCCAGTACTTGATCCGCTCCGCGGCGAGCTTCACGCGGTTCTCTTTTTCGGTCAGGTGGGGGTCGTAGCTGCCCAACTCCTCGATGACTTTGCCATCGCGGGGTTGGCGGTGGTCGATGGCCACGATGCGGTAATAGTGGCGATGGGCTCGACCCATCTGCTTCATGCGAATGCGAACGGCCACGGACGGAACCCTCTGCCAAGCGATGCGACTTTTTGCAAGAAGAACTAAATTAGCACTTCCGGAGCGGATTGGCTACGGGAGTCGGTGAAGATTTAGAATGGGCGGGTAGCGAATTTCCCGGCTCTCCAGCATCACCGGGTGTCGCAACGATGCTTGGAGGCTTTGTCGGTGACGCTCGGCGTGACGCCATGGCCGTACCGGATTCTCACCGGCGTCACGCACGGCGTGACCTACGAAAACAGCTCATCGCGAAGAAACTCCAAGAATCAACGATCGGCGTTGAAGTTTCGCTTTCGGAGCTTTCGGAGCTTTCGCTGCCTTCGGAGCTTTCGCTGCCTTCGGCCGGGGGGGTGTGCAGAATGACTGAAAGCTAAAAGCTAAAGTCAGCTCAAATGGCATGCCAAAAATCGAACCAATGGCAACAATTTTCGGAGTGGAGTTTTCGGAACCCGCCGCGTCCAGAAATAGCCTTGTGGAAAGTGGAGATGCCCCTTTCTTCCAGCGGCGGGTTCCGAAGACTCCACCCGCCCTCCGAAAACCTCCGAGAATCGTTGCCACACCCGCAGCACCGGACACCTTGACTGCAGCCTGCAAGCTAGAATAAAGTTGCCCCAATCAAAGCGGTCGCCCCTCTCTCACCGGCTCCGGATCGACCGTCTCCCGCCTGATTGTGTGGAGGAAGTCATGGATTCCGTCGCCCCCGTTCAACACCCGCTGCGGACGCTGTTCGCCGGTCTCACCGAGCACGCGTTCATCTCGCAAATGGGCATCGCCGACCCGCCGCTGGTGGATTACATCGCCGACCTGCTCGCCCGATTCGTCCACGTCGACCAGGTTTTCCGCTTGCGCGATTCCGCCGGCCGGCCGATTTCCGAACTCGCGCTCATGGCGATGGAAGCCGAGAAACTCCCGGCTTCGGGCCGCACGCGCCGCGAATACCACCGCCACATCGGCGACTTTGCCCTCTACTACTCCGGCTTGTTCCCCGAAGCGGTCGATCGCTTCCAGCACACCGCCAGCCGCGATCACCTCGTGAACTTCACGCGGCTGGGCAAGCGATCGTACCGACTCGCCAGCGAGGCCGACCGCGAGCGCTTCACGGAAGAATCGGCGGTGCTGCATCGGTTGGGGCACGACTTCGAACTCTGCGCCCTCGGGCTGCGGGAAGTCCGCCACGAATGGGAGGAACTGGCCCGCTGCCCACCGGCCAACGGCCGATTGCTGCGCTAACGCGGGCAGCGGCAAGCCCTCAACGCGGGAACCAATCTGTAAGTTGCCGCGCAGGTGCGTTCGACTGCGTCTATCGACACGCCGAAACCGGCGCTGACAGACCCGGATTCCCCAGCTATACACCGCGACCCGAACCGGTGGAAACCCCCACCCTTTCTCGTTGAGGTGCCTCCGATGAATCTGACTCGCTGGAAATTGCTCGCGGCTGGATTCGGTGTGTCCGTGTGCGGAATCGCAGCCTTGGCCGAACCGGCTTGCCGATCCGTCGGCCATCAAGCGAACCGCCAAGATGCGCCGGTTGCCGAAGCAAAACTGAAGGGCTCGACCGAACCTAAAGCGAAGCCGGTGGAAGTGCCGACGCCCGTCGTGGAACTGCCGGTTCCACTGTCGGCCCCGATCACGCCGACTCCGGCTACGATCCCACCCATCCCCGATCTCAAACCGATCGTCGGCGTGACGACCCCAGCGGAAGTGCCGTCGGTCTTGCAGACTTTGCCCCCGGCCCAACCAATTCAGCCGGTTCCTGCGGTTCCGCCGATTCCGGTCTTCACCGGGCCGGTCGTCACGCTGGATCAGTTCCGACTGTTGGCCACGCCACCGACGCCAATCCCGGAGCCGATTGCGGTACAGACACTGTTGCCGGCTCCGGTTCCTCAGTCCCGGCCCATCCCGTTGGATGCGCCTTTGACATCGAACCCGTTCCCTGTCCCAGAAGTGCTCACGCCGGTCGCGTCCGTTGCGCCGAGCACCGAGAAGAAATTGAAAGTCACCCTGCAAATGGACGAGAACAACCCGAGGCTCGAAGTCCGCGATGGCGAGGAAGTCGTGCTGAAAGTCATCTCGAACAAGGTCGATGTGGCCTCGCCGACGCAAAAAGGCGAGCGCTGGTCCACCCTGAAGGCTTCGGGCCAAGTGAAGTTCATGACCCCGGGCGGCGATGGCTTTTGCGACGAATTGCAAGTCGTCCCCGGCACCGGCGAAGTGATCGCCACGGGGCACGTGAAGTTCACGTACAACTGGGGCAAGGTGGAAACCTCCGCCACCGCGGAGAAGATGAATTTCCGCTTGGGCGCCCAAGCCCCGACGAAGTAAATCGCCATCGACGAACCGCCGGCTCGGCGGTTCGTCACTGCCCCAGCGGCGCATCCCAGTCGCGGATTTGCCGGCGGAATTCGTCGAAGTCCAACCGCACATTCGGCGGCGCGGCGGAGTCTTCTTGCGGCAATTCTTCCTGCGGTTCGCCGTCTTCGTCTTGCGATTCCACGAATCGCACGCGTCGCAATTCCTCTTCCAAGCGGCGGATCCATACCGGCACATCGAGGCCGACTCCGACGGGTGTCTCGGCCAACGGCTGAATCGCGGCGAGCAGGCCGGCGAAGGCGGCGTTGTCTTCGGGCAACCCGTCGCGGGCGGCGATGGCGGCGCGGGCCACGCGGCCGGCGGCTTGGTCGATCTTCAGCGGCATCACGAAGCGCTCTTCGAGGCGGTCTCGGATCGTCCGCAGGCGGATGGCGTGCTCCGCTTCGCGCTTGCCGAGGTCGGTGAGGAGTTCTTGCGCCAACCGCCCGGTGCGCTCGGCGACGAACTCGCGCCAGCGGGCCGCCAGGCGATCGTAGCCGCGCTTGCAGAGGACTTCGTGAGCGAGCACCAGCGGCCGCAAGCGCCAAGCGTAGCGGTCGTACCCGGCCTTCAACCGCAGGAAATCGAGGAGGATGTACAGGTTCTCGCCGTAGTCCGATTGCGTCGTGGTGGTGTTGTAATCGCGGTATTCGTCGTAGTGTTCGACGAGCGAATTCAGAACGATCTCGAACAAGTGCGCCGTTTTCGGTTTGTCGAGCTTGCCGGCTTCCCAATCGTCGAGCAATTTCGAACGGGTGTCTTCGTCGCCTTGGATCGATTCGCGTTCGAGCCAGTCGGTCGCCCCTTGGGCGAGCACGCCGCGGACGTTGCTGAGCGTGACGAACCGCACGGTGAAGAGGTCGCTACCGTAGCGGGTGATGAACTCGCGGAGGTCGTCCCAATCGTCGCGGTCGAGGACGACTTCGAGCGACGACAGCCGCAGTGTCTGGGAATGTTCGAGCCAAAGCTTCTGGTACGACTCGCTGATCTGCTGCAACGCTGCGGCGAGGGGGCCGTCTTCCCCGGCATCTTCGCCCCATTCGCGTGCGGCGCTCAACACCGCTTCGACTGTGCCGGTGACGGCCGTGCGGAACAACACGTCGAAAGAACTGACGCGCCGGCCTTCGGGAACCTCGTTACGCTCCATCTGCCGTGCGAGCCGGGTGAGGTGGTACGTCTCCCGCAGGAGGCCCAAACGCGGTAGGCGCGTCAAC
>JBBRUN010000038.1:0-18017 GCA_038247765.1 Gemmatales bacterium
ACGGCCCGGTGACGAGCGCTCAAATCGTGATGGACCGGGACACGGGTCGCTCCCGCGGTTTCGCTTTCGTCGAAATGGCCAGCGGGGCCGACGCGGCGATCCAAGCCGTCAACAACGCCGAATACCAAGGCCGTCGCCTCACGGTGAACGAAGCCAAGCCCCGCGAAGAACGCCCCCGCTCGGGCGGCGGCGGTGGTGGCGGCTACGGTGGCGGAGGCGGCGGTGGTGGTGGATACGGCGGCGGTGGTGGCGGAGGCGGCAATCGCCGCTACTAAACGACCGACGCACAGGTAGCAATTCACGCGAGCCGGCCCTTGGGCCGGCTCGCTTTATTTTACGCTATTCCCGGAACCCGAGCGGTGGGCGTAAGCCCTCCGAGAAAGCCAAGCGCCGTGAGGTTCGATCCCTCGGAGGGCTGACGCCCACCGCTCGGGTTCCGATCCACGGCACGACGCTTACGCTCACCGCTCGGGTTCCGGGAATAGCGCCAAACAGGCATGCTGATTCTGCACATACCGGATCGCCGCTTCCACGGCGCGGTCGTCGGGCAGTTTCCGGCGTGAACCGGATTTCGTCCACCACGTTTCGGAAGCCGGTTTCGGCCACGTTCGATTGAGCGCGCGGGACGCGTAGCTTTTCAAATCGCGCAGGATCGATTCGGTCAACAACGCAGCGGGCGCGCTCACGATCGCGTGGAAATGGTTCGCCATCACCGCGGCCGCGTGCAATGTCCAACCCCGGTGGCCGGCCGTTTCGAGGAACTGGTCCAAAACAACTCGGGCTTGTTCCGGAGTCAAGAGAATCGGCTCGCCTTTCATCAGACTCAGTGCCGACTTCCGCAACGCGGGGATGTCTCGATCGTATTCGGTACCGGGCCGATCATGTTCGATGCGGTGTTCCGTCAGCGGATCCTCGGGTCGAGCCTCGATCACACGGCCGACGAAACCCTGTCGGTCACCCGGTAGCCAAGTACCGTACGTCGTCGAAGTGATCAGCCAAGTGAGTGGCGGTTGCATGCGGATGGTTTTATGCAGCGACTCGTGGGCGTCCAGTTTTCTCCGAGCGGTGGGCGTCAGCCCTCCGAGGGACCGAACGGCACTTCGCTTCGAACCCGAGCGGTGGGCGTCAGCCCTCCGAGGGACCGAACGGCACTTCGCAGCACCGCTCGAAGCCGGCGCGGTTCGCGGCCTTCGCGGTGACCGTGCAGAACGGCACCTTCCGCCTCGCGGCCGACGGCGGCCAACTGGCCCTGTGGGAGGAGATGACGAGCTTCCCCTTCGGCGAGCGGGACGACTTGCTCGACGCAGCCGCGACGGGCGCCGCCCATTTGCTCAGCGCCCGCCGCGAACCGCGGCTCTGGCTGTGAGGCCCGCTTCCCCGGTGTCGGTCGTTGACGGCGAATCGCATCCGTCGTACCATGCCGCAGAACGCTGGCACGGGTGCGGTTTCACAATGCCGATTCGCTTTTCGATTCCCCTGATCGCGCTGGCGTTGTTCCTCGTCATCGGTCTCGCGGCCGGGCGGCGCGAATCGACCGGCGACGACAAGGTCATTAAGATCGTCTCGAGTTTGCCCCGCTCCGGGAGCGCCCGCGGCCAGACCGACACCATCGTGAACGGGATCCGGCTCGCGTTGAAAGAGGCCGATTACAAGATCGAACTGACCGACCCCGATACGAAGAAGACCACACAATACACCATCAAATACTTCGACCTCGACGACGCGACCGCCGCGGCGGGGCAATGGACCATCGAGCAGGAAATCGCCAACGCGAACCAAGCCCGCACGGACCCGGATGTGATGGCGTACATCGGCACGTACAACTCCGGCGCGGCGAAGGTATCGATGCCGATATTGAACCGGGCCCACATGCTGATGATCTCCCCGGCGAACACCGCCGAGCGGCTGACGAAGCCCGAGACCGGTGAACGCCATGAACCCGCTTGTTATCGTCCGACCGGAGAAGTGAACTACACCCGCGTGGTGCCGACGGACGATTTGCAAAGCGAACTGAGCGTGATCTGGATCCGCGACTTGGGCTGCAAGAAAATCTACATCATCGACGACACGCAGACCTACGGCCAAGGCATCGCCAACAACGTCGAGAAGCTGTCCAAGAAGTACGGCATCGAAGTGCTGGGCCATCAGAGCATCGACGATAAGTCCCAAGAGTTCTCGACGCTGATGACGACGATTAAAGGCCTGTCGCCCGATCTGATTTACTTCGGCGGCACGACGCAATCGAAAGCCGGGCAGCTGTTCAAAGATATGCTGAAAGTCGGCATGGTCTGCCCGATGATGGGGCCGGACGGCTGCTTCGAGCAAGCTATGGCCGACTCCGCTTCGCCGGACACGTTCGAGAAGGCCAAGTTTTACGCGACCTTCGGGGGCCTGCCGATCGACGCCTTGAAAACGGACGGGGGCCGCGGTGCGAATTTCGTCAAGAACTACGCAGCGGAGTTCGGCAAAGAGCCGGGGGAAGCCTACGCCGCGTACGGGTACGAATGCGGACTGGTGGTGCTCGAAGCGATGAAGCAGGCCGGGAAGAAGGACCGCAACGCGATCCGCGAAGCCTGCCTGACGAAGATCAAGAACTTCCCCGGTGCGACCGGGTTGGTGTCGTTCGACGCCCAAGGCGATACGACCAACCAAACCATGAGCGGCAACGTCGTCGTCGTGAAAACGAACGACAAAGGGGAACGCAAAGCCGGCTTCGAGTTCGTAAAACCTCTCAAAAAGTAGCACCGCCTCACACCGACCGGACGGACACCCGCTATGCTCTTGGCCGTCGAGCCTGACCTTTGGGATAGCCTCGCCCAGTACCTCATCAACGGCCTGACCTTCGGCGCTCTCATCGCGCTGATCGCCCTCGGCTACACGATGGTGTACGGCATCGTCGAGCTGATCAACTTCGCCCACGGCGATTTGTTCATGCTCGGCTGTTTCTTGTTACTGACCGTCGTCGAATTGATCCTCCCCGTGAAGGATCCTTCGACGATGGCTATCGTCTTGGCCCTCGGTTTAGGGCTAATTGTAAGCGTTGTGTTCTGTGGACTCTTGAATTGCGGGGTCGATTACGTGGTCTATCGGCCACTCCGGAAAGCGCCGAAACTCGCCCCGCTCGTCAGCGCCATCGGTGTCAGTTTCATCTTCATGAACGTCGGCCTGTTCTGGGGCGGCCCCCAAGATGTGAATTTCCCCGACTTGATCTCGAACGACAACCTGATCGGTAAAGATTCGAATATCCGCATCACGTATAAGGACGTACTCATCGTCGCGGTGACGATCCCGCTGATGTTGGCGTTGACGGTCTTCGTCAAAGTCACGCGGCTCGGGAAAGCGATGCGGGCCACGGCGCAGAATCCGATCGCCGCGCAGTTGATGGGCATCGACACGAACTTCGTCATCGCCGCGACCTTCGCCATCGGGGGCGCGCTCGCCGGGGCTGCGAGCCTGATTTACGCTGTCACGGTCAACACCGTCAGCTACACGATGGGCTTCCAAAACGGCCTGTTCGCGTTCACCGCCGCCGTGCTCGGCGGCATCGGCCGGATTCCCGGCGCCGTGCTCGGTGGCTTGGTCATCGGCCTCGTCCGCTCCTTCGGCAGTGCATACGTCGGCGAAATGTGGACGAACGCTTTGGTCTTCGGAATCCTCATCGTGATCTTGATCTTCCGCCCCACCGGCTTGCTCGGCACGCCCGCGCGGGAGAAGGTGTAATATGGCCGACGCCGCCCGCCAACCGTTCCGCCTCGGCTGGGAACCCGCGATCTTTCTGATGCTGATCGCCTACCCGTTCCTGCCGGTTTTCGAGTCGCTGTTCTTCAACGCCACGCAGCGTTCGCTCGGCGACCAACTGCCGACGGTGTTCATCTTCGCCATCTTGGCGCTCGGGTTGAACGTCATCGTCGGTTACGCCGGCCTGCTGCACTTGGGCATCGCCGCGTTCTTCGCAGTCGGTGCCTACACCGCCGGGATTCTGACAACCGCGGCTTACGCCTTCGACCTGCCCTTCTACGTGGCGTTGATCATCGGGCCACTGCTCGCAGCGGGGTTGGGGATTTTGCTCGGGGCACCGACGCTGCGTTTGCGTGGGGATTACCTCGCCCTCGTGACGCTCGGCTTCGGAGAGGTGGTGAAGTCGGCCATCAAGAACTTGGGATCGATCACCGCCGGGACGCAGGGGCTCAACCCGGTGCCACCCCCCGCAACGCCCGCTTGGTTGCCGCTCGATTGGACCGGAGACTTTCGGCCTTTCTACTTCCTCACCCTCGGCGTGTTGATCGTCGTGGTGATTCTGTTGAGGAACATCGAAGCGTCGCGGTTGGGCCGGTCCTGGGTCGCCATCCGCGAAGACGAACTCGCCGCGAACTGCATGGGGCTGAACCCGGCGAAACTCAAACTCGCCGCGTTTGCCCTCGGTTCCGGGCTCGCAGGTTTGGCCGGCGTGCTCTACGCTACACGATTGACGAGTACTTCCGACCCGAACGCTTACGACTTTAACCGCAGCATCTTCATGATTTGCTGCTTGATCCTCGGCGGTCTCGGCAACCGGCTCGGTGTCCTCCTCGGTGTTTTCCTGCTCGTCGGGTTCGACAACATCCTTTGCCCGATCATCGACGCACAGATCCAGCAGGCCTTCCCGAAATCGGGCGGCAAGATCTACCTGCAGTTCACCGGCTGGCGGCTGTTCGTCTTCGGCATGGCGCTCATTCTGATGATGCGATTCCGACCGGAGGGAATCATCCCGTCGAGCCGCGTGAAGCACGAATTGCACCCGGATGAAGCCGTGCCCGAGCCGGATGGAGGTGCGGCGTGAGCGCTCTGAAAATTGACAACGTCACGATGACCTTCGGCGGCATCACAGCCGTATCCGAGCTATCCTTGACGGTCGAACCCGGCCAGATTTACTCCGTTATTGGTCCAAACGGGGCCGGGAAGACGACCGTCTTCAACGTCGTCACCGGCATTTACGCCCCGAGTGCCGGCGGCGTGAGCTTCAACGACCGCGACGGCATTAAGAAACTCACACCGAAGGTTTGGCTCGGCTGCATCGCCGTCGGGTTCGTCGTCGCTTTTCTCAGCGGCTCGATGGCGGCGAAGTTCGAATCGCTCTGGACGACGACGGTTCGCAAGCCGTTCGAGCAGCCGGGTGCGCCGTTCGATTTCGGGAAAGCATTCAACGCCTTCACGCGCTACATGCAAGGGAAACCGGGTTATTCGAAGCTCCCGTTCGAAGATGGTTGGCAAGTGACGACGCTCGGGGGTGATGAACTGAAGCGGGTGAAAACCGAGGGCGAAGCGGAAGCACTCGCCGATGATTTCCCCGCGTTGACCCCCAATCTGAATGGGAAAGCGATCACACGCGGCGGAGAATCGATCGGTAAATACGACGATGAGGCGAGCGCCGAGAAAGCCTTCGATAAACTCCCATTACCGGTCGAGCAGCAATCCAAGCATCTGACGCGGATGTTCGCTGCCACGGGCCTCGGTTTCCTCCTCGGAACGCTCGCCGCGTTCGTCGTGTGGAATCGCGGCCGACGGACACCCGATGGAATCTCGCTGGGTGGCATCGCCCGGACGTTCCAAAACATCCGCCTGTTCCAGAACATGACGGTGCTCGAAAATATCCTCGTCGGTATGGATCGCACCCTCAGTCGGAATGTCTTCG
This sequence comes from Gemmatales bacterium, assembly GCA_038247765.1. GTDB lineage: Bacteria > Planctomycetota > Planctomycetia > Gemmatales > Gemmataceae > JALHQU01. The sequence continues at coordinate 5,672 of JBBRUN010000038.1, forward strand.
CCATGGCGTTCCAACTGCCCGGTCTGCGGCGCCAAGAGCGCGAAGCCGAAGCCAAAGCCATCGAACTGCTGAAGTTCGTCGGTCTTTCGGGATCGTCGGGCCGGTTGGCCAAGAACCTGCCGTACGGCGATCAGCGCCGACTCGAGATCGCCCGGGCCATCGCCACCGAACCGAAACTGCTGCTGCTCGACGAACCGGCCGCCGGGATGAACCCGAGCGAAACGGCTGGGTTAATGGATCTCATCCGCAAGATCCGCGACCGCGGGATGACGGTGCTGCTCATCGAGCACCACATGAACCTCGTGATGGGCATCTCGGATCGCATTGCCGTGCTCGACTACGGCGTGAAGATCGCCGAGGGCACGCCCGCCGAGATCAGCCGCAACCCGAAAGTGATCGAGGCGTACCTCGGCAAAGAAGAGGTGACCTGATGCCCGCATTGCTGACGGTCGACAAACTCCGCTCCGGCTACGGCCCCATCGATGTGCTGCACGAACTCTCGCTGAGCGTGGAGAGTGGCGAAATCGTGGCGATGATCGGCGCCAACGGCGCCGGCAAAACCACGACCCTGATGACCATCGCCGGCATCGTGAAGACGCGCTCCGGCACCATCGAATTCGACGGCCGGAGCCTCGCGGGGGTGCCGGCTCACAAGATCGTGCGGTTGGGGATGAGCCAGTCCCCCGAAGGACGCAAGATCTTCCCTAAACTCACGGTGCTCGAAAACTTGCAGATGGGCGCGTTCGCGAGGAGCGACAAAGCCGCCATCGCCGACGATCTTGAAAAGATGTTCGCGATGTTCCCGATTCTGCGCGAGCGCAAGGGCCAAGCCGGCGGGTTGCTCTCCGGCGGTCAGCAGCAGATGCTCGCGATCGCCCGGGCGTTGATGTCGCGGCCGAAGTTGCTCCTACTCGATGAACCGTCGCTCGGGTTGGCCCCGCAGATCGTCGTACAGATTTTCGATGTCATCCGCGACCTCAACAAAGCGGGGATGTCGGTGCTGCTGGTGGAACAGAACGCCCGCATGGCCCTGCGAATCGCCCACCGGGCCTACGTCCTCGAAACCGGCCGGGTGACCTTCACCGACAAAGCCAGCGTCGTCGCCGACGACCCGCGCATCCGCGCCGCTTATCTCGGCGAATGATCCAACCATGAAGATTTTGAAACTCGAAACCGACCTGTTGAACGTACCGTTGCCGCGGCAGGTGGCGCTGCCCACGGCGCAAGATCCGCGCCCGGCGACACATGCAGAAGTCGTCCTCGTCCGCGTGCTGACCGACTCCGCGCACACCGGCCTGGGCTTCGCCTATTGCCTCGGCGGCGGCGGGGCGGCTGTACGTTCGATTCTCGATACCGCGATTGCCGAGACGGTCGTCGGCCGCGATCCGGCCTTCGTCGAATCGCTCTTCGTGCAAACGGTGACGCGGCTCGAAGGCCTCGGCTTCGCCGGGCTCGCGGCACGCGCTTACGCCGCGTTCGATTTCGCCCTTTGGGACATCAAAGGCAAAGTCGCCAACCTGCCCGTTTACCAACTCCTCGGTGGCTATCGCACAAAGTTGAAAGCGATCGTCAGCGACACAGCGACTCCGGTACTCGGCAACAAGCAGGCGATCAAAGACACGCTCGCCGCGCTCGATCAGGGCGCGGCCGGAGTGCAGATCGAAGTTGGTACCGACGACCCCGAACTGGATGCCGAGCGGTTGCGGACTCTGCGCGAAGGAATCCCGGACGGAGCATGGTTCGAAATTTCGGCGTGCGGCCGGTACGACTTCGCGAGCGCCACATGGATGGGCACCCTCGGCACCGAGGAATTCGGCCTCGACGGTTTCAGCGATCCGCTGCGACCGGATGATGTGAACAATTTGAATCGATTGATCGACCGCCTCGATGTAGGGCTGTCAGTCGGTGCCTACTTCGACCGCCCCGCCGAGTTTCTGCGGGTCATCGACCAAGGTGGAATTTCCGCCGTGCGAATCGATCCGCAGCGCCTCGGCGGTATCACCCCGGCCCGCAAGATCGCCGCGGCGGCCGAGCTCAAGCAGATCGCCATCTGCCCCGTGCGGCTCCCCGAAATCGGCACCCACCTCTCGGCCGGGTTCGCCCTCGGCCGCATGTGCGAGACGGTCGATTGGTTCCGCGACTTGTTCGTCGGCGGGCCGCAATTCGACAACGGCCAGTTGGTCGTCGCCAGCGGCCCCGGCCTAGGACTTGCGATGCACGAAGCCAACGCCGCGAAGTGGCGGGTATAACAAAACAGTTCACTAAAGAGTCACAGTGGGCACAGAGAAGACAAAACTGAAAAGCAGAGTGGGCAAACTGTGAACCGTCCACCCTTTTGTTCTTTCTTATCTTCTCTGTGCCCTCTGTGACTCTGTGGTAAATCATCAATATTTTAAAGGAGAATCCCCGATGGCCAGCGATCCCGAAGCCCGCGTCGCCGAACTCAAGCTCACATTGCCCCCTGCGCCGAAGGCCGTGGCCGTGTACAAGACCGCCGTCCAAGTCGGCAGCCTGCTCTTCGTCTCGGGCCACGGCCCCTACAAAGCCGACAAGACGCTCATCACCGGCCGGCTCGGCCAAGACCTGACCCTTGACCAAGGTCAGGAAGCGGCCCGCCAAACGGGCTTGGCGATCCTGGCCACGGTGCGCGATACGCTCGGCTCGCTCAATAAAATCAAGCGGCTCGTGAAGACCTTCGGTATGGTCAACTGCACCTCCGATTTCCTCGATCAACCGAAGGTCATCAACGGCTATTCGGAACTGATGAAAGAAGTCTTCGGCGATGACGCCGGGGTCGGTGCCCGCAGCGCCGTGGGGCACAACTCGCTGCCGGGCAACATCGCCGTGGAAATCGAGTGCATCTTCGAGGTGGCTTAACGAATCGAGGCGACCCACGTGGGTCGCCTCGACCAGTCGTATCGTTCCCTCAGCTCACCGCGCGGTCGGCGCGAAAGGCTGGCTCATGGCCTCGGCCATTTCGAGCACGGACATTCCTTGTGGCAGGTAACCGGCAGCACCGGCAAACAGGGCGAAGCGTTCGTGTTCTTCTTCGCTTGGGCCGACCAGCCAAACTTTCGTCTTGGGCATCGCCGCGACCAATTTGGCGCAGGTCAAAAAGCCGCTCTCCTCGAACTGCTCGATCGGCAGCACCACGACGGAGGCCCGGCAGCGTTCGGCCGTCGCCCGCGTTTCGTTGGCGCCAGCGGCCGCTTTTACGCGCCAGCCAATCTGCCGAAAGGTGTGTTCTAGCTTCAACGCAATTGTCCCGGTCAACGCGACGATGATCTTCGGCATCTTCTTGCGATCCTTCTCCAAAATCATTTCGTTCGAATCCTGAGTGCGGGTCGGGTCATTCAGTCGCATGGCATCGATCCTTTGCGAGTCGGAACTGCATCACACCGACACCAGTCGTTGAATGGAGTTCGCCTTTTCTTGCCCGAACTTGCGCGCGGCATCTTAAATCCGTTGCGATCTCGCGAGTTTCCCAAATTTGGAAAAGCCGCTGAAAGCTGCCGCAATCCACGCAAACATCGGCAGTCGTAAGAATTGTGACGAAGCGTCACAATGGGGGAGTGCTGGGGACAAGACTGAAGACTACGCTCTAACGACGCACGTGTCGAGGTCGGATGGTGATCGAAATCGACGCCAAGTCGTTGTTCCAGACACCAATCACTTAGGCAGAGCCTCGAACCAAGCTCGCCAAGTCGCGGCGGCTTTGATCTTGGATTCCTCGTCGGCGCCGACGGACGGCCCGAAATCGGCTTGGCTCATCGCCTTCAACGACGCCTTGGCCGCGCGGACGACGATCTCCGAAGGGTCGGTGATGCGTTCGATTAGAGCCGGGATCAACAATTTTTCTTCCTTCATCCCGGCGGCGAGGCAGGCCGCGCGACGGAGCTCCGCATCGGGGTCGCCGAGCATCTCGCGCAGCGATTTGGCCGTCATGCGGGTCAGGCGGTCGGCGAGCGCCTCGCGGGCTTCCCGTTTCTTTTCGGCGTCCAGATTCCCGCACGCGAACACGAGTCCACGGGTCCATTTGGAGCCTTTGGCATCCCGCGCTTCGTCGAGCTTGGTCTTCCAATTGTCGTCGGTGGCGGTGGTCAGAGTCGTCGAGATCTTTTGAATCTCGGCTTCTTCATTCGGAGGCAGGACGGTCGGCAGCGTGAAGCCCGGCCCGCCGAGTTTGGTATCGGGCTTGGTTTCGGGCTTGTCGCCTTCTTTCGGCGGCGGAGCAAACAATGCGGGTGTGGAGCCGGCGCCGGCGCGGAGTTCGGTTTTGCCCGGGTCGCGAACTTTGCCTTTGATCTTGTTCGATAAATCGCGCACCGAGTTTGACTTGGTCAGGAATAACAGCGCGAACGAAGTGTTGATGACCGAGCCGTAGCTGGTGTCGGCCCAACTCCCGTCTTGGCCTTGGGCGGGCAACAGGTAGCCGCAGCCCCATTCGTACCAATCGATGTCGCCGATGGTGTCCAGGCCGTACGCCATTCCGACGCGCTCGACGCACCAGAGTAGATAGTACACGTTGCCCGAGCCGATGAAGTTGGTCAAGCCGGCGAACCCGTTGGCTTGGCCGTTCGGGCGGGCTCCCGCCAAGAACTTGCCCATCGACATCAGCGCCAGTTCTGCCGGTTTACCGGCGATCGTGTTTGCCGCCGGTTTCGCGGGCTTGCCTTTCGGATTGGTAAAGGGGTCGTCGTCCGTCGGCTTGGTTGACTCGGCCGGCTTCTTCGCTTCGGCGATCAAGGCATTGCGGGATCCAGCGCCCACCGCCAAGCCGAGCAAGCCGGCGCAGGTCATGGAGGGCGTGGAATTTCCTAAGCCGCCGAGCGAGGGGGTATAGGTCCAGCCGAAATCTTGGCGGCCTTGACTGCGGAGGAAGCGTGCCTCGATCAAGGCAAAGGCGTCGTTGGCGGGTACGCCGTGCCGGGATGCGACCCAGAGGCCGATCAAGCCGAACTGCGTGTTGGAGTTGTCATCGAAGCCGCCGACGCCGCCCCGCCCACGGGCCTTGATCGCTTGTTGAACATTCAACAGTAACCGTGCGGCTTCCGGGTGAATTTTCGCAGCGTTCGCGGGCACCGGGGTCGTCCCCGGTTTCAAAAACCCATCGTCGGGCTTCTTCGGGGCGTCGTTCGGTTTTTCCGCGGGCTTAGTCGTGAGCTCGTCTTTCCGCAGCGCGGCCGTTACGCGTTCGAGTTCTTGGGCGCTCATCGCGTCCCACGTGCTATAGCCCCAGCCCCCGGTGGCGTTCAACCCGGCGTAGAGGCGAACACCCAAATGCTGGATGGTGGCGATATCGGTGTTTTCGCCCGTTTTCTCGGCGAGTTTATCGAAGAAAAGTATCGAGAGCGCAACCGGGTAGGTTTCGGTTTGGGCCAAGGCTTCGGCGCGCATCGTTTTGATGATGGCGGCCAAGCCAGGGCTGTCGGGTTTGACACCGGATTCCAGCAGTGCAATTCCGGCGAGTGCCGGGCTACCGACTTTGTACCTCGAAGCGTCTTCGCCGCCGCGGGCGAACTGGCTTTCCAAATATTCGGCGCCTTTTTTGACGGCCGCACCGGTGTCGGCGGCCAGTGTGGGCACAGGCCAGCAGAGACCAAGGGCGATCAGCGAACCGGCGAAGGATCGAATCGAAAACATGGGTCATCCTCGTGCGCGGAGCTTCACTTCACTGTAACTTCGACGGGGATCAAATGGTTGATTCTGTAACTCCGCCGATCGGGATCGCGTTTGTCCGATTGGCGACTTCCCTTCGCATCAGTACAGCGTACCAGAATCGAGACCGGACCGCGAGCCGTCGGCGTCCAAGAATATTCCCAGAATATCCACGCGAGCGGGCTCTTCTGCTCGGGGCAGCGCGTTCGCTCCCATGTCTTGCCGGCATCGAAACTGATTTCGACTTCGCGGACCCGTTGCTCCCCTGCCCAAGCAGCCCCGTGGATGCGGTAGGCTTTGCCTACCGGCACCACTTCGGCGAGCGAAGGCTTGGCGATCACAGCCTTCGGGTCCATGGCCGTGACCGGCACCAAACTCGGCAGGCCGTCGCGGCGCTCGAAATAACTGTAGTCCAAGCTTTGCCAGAAACCTTGGTACGGCTTGTTCACCACGATGATCTTCGACAGCCACTTGACGCTGGCCATGCCATACCAACCACCGATGATACTCCGCAGCGGGTAACCGTGCGAGGTCGGTAGGTCTTCGCCGTTGAGTTTGTAAGCGAGCAAGCATTCCGGCTTGAGAACTTTGTCGAGGGGGATGCTGCGGTCGAACGGAATCGGGCCGGGCGACGCGGGATCGGAGTTGATGGCGCCTTGGTCGGCTCCGACGAAAATGACTTCGGTCGCGCCGGGCTTAACGCCGGCTTTTTCGAGGACGGTGGAAATTTCGACGCCGGTCCAGTCACCCGTGCTCACGCCGCCGAAGCCCCATTGCAGCCCCCGCACCGCCGGCGTCAGAAAGACCCGCCCGTTGCCGGCGCATTCGAGCGTGATCGGCTTCGTCACCGACTTCAATTTCACGATGTCGTCGAACGAAAGTTCGAGCGGCTTTTCGACGTGCCCTTCGATTTTCAGTTTCCAAGTCGCCCGGTCGATCTTGGGAACCGCGAAGTGGCTGCGGACGAAGAATTGCTCGCTCGGCGTGGTGGACTCGTTGAGCGCAGAGATGGGGAATTCGAGATTCCGCGGTTCCTGCATCCGCACGACGAGGCCGGGGAATGACGGTGGCTCGGCCCCCTTCCCCACCGATTGGTCCGCCAGCCACGGGACAACCGCGAGTGGGGCGGCTTTGAAAAGATCGCGGCGAGTGGGACTAGCCATGGGAGTTCCTATCGAGACTGGGTCGGGATCAGGCCGCTCAGAAAAGCCAAAACCGCCGTCCAGTTCTCTTCTGCGCTTTGGAGATCGCGCGATGGAATGAGCTTGGACGAGCCATGGACGCCGGCGGTTTTCGGGACGAACTGGTTTTTGGTAGGACCTTCAACGGCTAGGGCACGCACCACAGCGAAGGCCGTTTTTTCGTCGCTCGCGAACGTCTCGAAGACCATTCCGCCCACAAACTGTTGCGCTTTGATGGCCGCGGATCGAATGTCGTTCGGAAAGTCGTTGATCGTACTGCGAGCTTTCATACTGCGACCAGTTCTTGCAACACGCCTCTCCGATGTACGGTTTGAGTGCGCGGCGCAGAACCAAGTCGACTCGGAAACCCAACGTGCCGGTCAAGTGATGTTCCAAATCGATCAACCGGAACAAACTCGGCGTCACCGAAAAACTGACGAGCACATCGAGATCGCTATCGGGTCGCTCGGAGCCATTCACGTAGGATCCGAATAGACCGAGCGATTCGACGCCGTACTTTCGCGGAGCACGGGGAGCATCTCGTGGAGTCTAGTGCGGAATTCTTGGAGTGCGGCACCCATCGTTAGAACCCCAAGCCTTTGGTCTTCGTCTTCACGCGCACCAGATTCTTATCGGCGGTGATGTACAGCGTGCTGCCGTCGTCGCCGAAGCCGCAGTTCGCCGTGGGGACGCCGGTGGCCAAGGTGCCGAGGTGTTTGCCGGTCTTGTCGAAGACGAAAACGCCGCCCGGCCCGGTGGCGAAGACATTCCCAGCTTGATCGACCTTCATACCATCGGGCAGGCCCGGTTTCTTGTCCTTCACCAGTTGCGTCGTGTCGAAGAAGACTTTGCCTTCGCCGAGAGTGCCATCGTCCTTGACCGGGAAGGCTTTCCAGATGGCGAGGTCCGGATCGGAGTTGGCGACGTAGAGCGTCTTTTCATCTGGCGAGAACGCAATGCCGTTGGGCCGCGTCATTTCTTTCGTCAGCAGCGTGAGTTTGCCTTTGGTATCGAGCCGATAGACGCCTTGGAAATCGAGTTCCTTGGCTTTGTCTTTCATGATCTCCGGCAGGCCGTAGGGCGGATCGGTGAAATAGATGTCGCCGTTCTTTTTGAAGGTCAGGTCGTTCGGGCTGTTCAAACGCTTGCCGTCGTATTTGTCCACGAGCGTGACGAACTTGCCATCGACGAGGCGGGACACGCGGCGGTCGCCGTGTTGGCACAGGATCAGTTTGCCGTCTTTGTCGAGGGCCAAGCCGTTGGAGCCCGGTTCTTTACCGGTGAATTTGTCCTTGCCGGTGTAGCCGCTCGGCTTGAGGTATTCCTTGAGGCCGCCCTTCTCGCTCCACTTCCAGATCATGTTTTTGGGGATATCCGAGAACAGCAAGTGGCCGCCTTCTTTCTCCGCGACCCAGGCCGGCCCTTCGGACCAATCGAATCCGCCGGCGAGGATTTCGATGACGGCGTCCTTCGGAATGACGGCATCGAAGGCGGGATCTTTGCGCTCGATGACGCCGAGGATCATCGGCTTTTTGTCGTCGGCGAAGGCTGGCAAGGCCAACGCCAATGCGAGCAGGGGGAGTGTGAACCGGGCGAACATGGGAGGCTCCGAGACGGCGCGACGGGGGAGGTTGGCGGAGGGGAATCGGGCGATTCTGCTGATACTGTACCGCAGCCGCCGCGCCGAACAAGCGGATTCGTCGCCTTCGATATGCGGAAAAAGCGCAACTTTCCCTTGGGCCGTAGTCTGCAAGTCGTGTAGGATTTCCGAATTCGAAAGCGGCCGGATTCGGGGAACTGTCGATGCGCGATGAATATCTGATCATGCTCGGGGCGTGGGGCGTGGTCGCGTTTTGGATCGCCTTGGTCATCTTCCTCAACCGCAAGGTCCACCCGAAGGCGCTCTTCTTTCTCTTTATGGTCGAGCTTTGGGAACGCTTCAGCTACTACGGGATGCGGGCGTTCCTGATGTTGTACCTCACGGCCGAAATCGTGAAGAACGGCTTCGGCTTGGAAAAGAAAGTCGCCCTCGGCATCTACGCCGCGTACGGTGCACTCGTTTATCTGACGCCGCTCGCCGGTGGGATGCTCGCGGACAAAATCCTCGGCTTCCGCAAAGCGATCATTTGGGGTGCCATTCTCATGGCGGCGGGCCAGTTCACGCTCTCGATGAGCATCGGCCAAGAGGTGATTCTCTTCCTCGGCTTGGCCATGCTCACCATCGGCAACGGTTTCTTCAAACCGAATATCACATCGACCATCGGGCGGTTTTACGGCCAAGGCGACCCGCGCCGGGACGGGGCCTTCACGATCTTCTACATGGGCATCAACATGGGCGCGTTTCTCGCGCCGCTCACCTGCGGGGCCATCGGCGAAATCGAAGGCTGGCAATACGGCTTCCTCACCGCGGGCTGCGGTATGGTGCTCGGCCTGTGCATCTTCCTCTACACGTCCTACGCAGGCTATTTGGAGAATCACGCCAACCCTCCGGCCGGGGCCGAAACCAAGAAAGTCTTCGGCTTGCCCGCGGCGTGGGTTGTTTACGCCGGGACGTTGCTCGCGGTTCCCGTGGCGGCGCTCATGGTCTACAAAAATGAAGTGATGGACGTGTTATTGGGCGTGGTCGGTATCGGGGCCATCGGCGGGATGATTTACCTCTCGTTCCAGTATCCGGTCGCCGAGCGGCAACGGATCTGGGTGATCGTCGTCCTGCTATTCTTCACCACCGTTTTCTGGGCGTTCTTCGAACTCGCCGGGAGCGCGCTCACGCTCTTCACCGATGCGAACGTCGAGAAGTCTTTGGCCGGTATGAAATTGACGACCAGTATGTTCCAAGGGGCGAACGCGCTGTTCATCATGCTATTCGCACCGGTTTTCTCGGTTCTTTGGGTACTCCTCGCCAAGCGGAACATCGAGCCGAACGCCCCCGTCAAGTTCGCCTTCGGTTTGCTTTTGCTCGGCGCGGGTTTTCTCGCTTTGAATCTCGGGCGCGGCGCCGTCGTCGCCGGGATCATGCCGGCGATCTTCTTGATTCTCTTGTACCTGCTCCACACTTGGGGCGAACTCGCGCTCTCGCCGGTCGGGTTGTCCCTCGTCACCAAACTCGCCCCGGCCAAGTTCGTCGGCTTCATGATGGGCTTCTGGTTCCTCTCCTCGGCCATCGCCCACCAATCGGGAAAATGGATTGCGAGCGAAGCGGTGGCCGACAAGAATGCCACGCCGGAAGAGACACTCGCGCTCTCCCTCGAAGTCTTCAATAACGTCGGCTTGTTCGCAATCGGTTCTGGGGCATTCCTGATTCTTCTATCGCCAATCTTGAAGAAGTGGATGCACGGCATCAAGTGAAGTGCTCTCGTTGGAACAGCCTTTGCTCAAGGCATCATTTCGGATGCCGATTTGCACTTCATAGTCTATCTTGCTGGTTTTGTTGGCGTCGCCGCCTGAGGCTTAGGCAATGTCCGTTACTTCTCCCGGTCTGTTCAGCGCTTACACTCCGCACTCGACAGCTTGGGACGAACTTTTTTCCCGCGACTCGGCTCCGCACGCCCACTGCAAGACTCTGCACGACCGACTTGGTCAACTATTGGTGCCCGATTTTCTGGCGAAACGGGCCGGGGCCGATATGGCATTCGTCAATCAAGGCATCACCTTCTCCGTCTATTCCGACATGCGCGGCGTCGAGAAAATCTTCCCCTTCGACCTCATCCCGCGACCGGTGCCGGGGGCCGAATGGGATCGTATCGAGCAAGGTTTGGAACAGCGGATCGCCGCTTTGAATGCGTTCCTGCTCGATGTCTACCACGATCAGCGCATCTTGAAGGAAGGCCGCATCCCGGCCGACCTCGTGCTCGGTTCCAAAGGCTTTCGCAAGGAGATGATCGGCTTCACGCCACCGGGCAAACAATACGTCCACATCTGCGGCACCGATTTGATCCGCGATCACCACGGGCAGTTTTTGGTGCTCGAAGACAACGGCCGGACGCCTTCGGGCGTGAGTTATGTCCTCGAAAACCGAGCCGTGATGAAGAAGGTCTTCCCGCACCTATTTCAAGATTGCCATGTCCGCCGCGTTGAAGATTATCCGCAGCAATTGCGCGAAGCATTGATGAGCGTCGCCCCCGACGGTGCCGAGAGCCCGCCGACGGTCGTGTTGCTGTCGCCGGGGCCGTACAACTCGGCCTATTTCGAGCACAGCTTCCTCGCCCGGCATATGGGTATCGAGCTGGTACTCGGCCAAGATTTGTTCGTGGATCACGAGACGGTCTATCTGAAAACGACCCGCGGGCCGGAAAAAGTCGATGTCATTTACCGGCGCCTCGATGACGATTTCTTGGATCCCGAGGCGTTTCGACCCGACAGCTTGTTGGGGGTGCCCGGATTATTCCGCGCGTACCGCGCGGGCAACGTCACTTTGGCCAACGCGGTGGGTACGGGGGTCGCCGACGATAAGGCTGTGTATCCGTACGTTGAAGAGATGATCCGATTCTATCTCGATGCCGAGCCGATATTGCGAAATGTGCCGACGTACATTTGCGCGAGGCCAGACGATTTGAATTACACGGTGAATCACTTGGCCGAGCTGGTCGTGAAAGCCGTGAACGAATCGGGCGGCTACGGAATGCTGATGGGGCCGTGGAGCACCGTGGCTCAACAGAATGAATTCCGGACGAAGATTCTCGACAATCCGCGCAATTACATCGCCCAACCGGTGGTGTCGCTGTCGACCTGCCCGACTTGGACGGAAGAAGGCTTGGCCCCACGGCACGTCGATTTGCGGCCGTACATCGTCAGCGGTCGGAGCACTTGGGTTCTGCCGGGCGGCTTGACGCGGACGGCCTTGGTGAAGGGGTCGCTCGTTGTAAATTCGAGCCAAGGCGGCGGCAGCAAAGATACGTGGGTGTTGGAGAACGGGCTGTGATCTCCCGCGTCGCGGAGCATTGCTTTTGGTTGGCCCGTTATTTGGAACGGGCCGAGAATACCGCGCGCATCTTGGAAGTGAATCAAACGCTGTTGCTTGATTTCCACGTCCCCGTCCAACAGCAATGGCTGCCCCTGTTGATTATTTCGGGCATCCACGATTATAAAGGCGATCCGAATTCGGAAGCCGTGCAGAATTTTATGACGTGGGATTTGGAGAACCCGTTCAGCATTTTGTCGAGTTTGCGTTGGGCTAGGGAAAATGCCCGCATTATCCGCGAGACGATTTCCGCCGAGATGTGGGAGCGGACGAATTATTACCACCTTTGGCTGCAATCCCAAGCTTGTCGGGATATGTACAACTACAACCGGGGCGAATTCTACGCCCAAATCCGGCGTATCAATCAATTGATCCACGGCATTTGCGACGCCACGATGTCGCACGGGGAAGCTTGGGAATTCTTTCAGCTGGGCCGCTACTTAGAACGCGCCAGCCAAACGGCCCGCATCCTCGATGTGAAATACCACATTCTATTGCCGACGCTCGACGACGTCGGCACGCCGGTGGACAACGCCCATTGGGTCGCCAT